>JBBRIM010000005.1:0-27595 GCA_038221095.1 Candidatus Limnocylindrales bacterium | reverse complement strand
TGGTGGACCAGCACCTGATCATGGCGCCCCATACGCTGGCCAACTGGCCGACGGAGCTCTACCTGCCGAGCGCCGTGGTCGACCGCGATAACCGCGAGAACTGGACGAAGCTTGGCGGGCTGGACGCGGCCCAGCGCTCGGCGGCCCAGGTGGACCGCCGGCTGGCGGCCTACCAGCCGATCGAGACCGATCCGGTGATCGACACCGAGCTACGCCGGATCATCCAGTCGGGCCTGCTCGAGCAGACGACGCTACCCGAGTTGCCACCACCGCCCGATCCGTCACTTGCGCCGGCCGGTCCGAGTCAACGCCGCCCAAATCGGCGTCGGAGCTGAGGCCGGCGGTCGAGCAGTATTGCCATGCGGCGACAAGTGGCCCACCCGGGGGAGCCATTCAGCACTCGCGGCCCCGATCGCCGGGAGCGTAGCGTTCGGCTCGAGGTGGTCGATGGTCGTCGCCGTCAGTCCAACATCGGTTGAGCGTCCCAAAGCCAAGCCGTTCGGGCCGCAGCAGTTTGAGCCGCTCGAGATCGTCAGCGATCGATGCAAAGGCTGTGGCCTGTGTGTCGATGCCTGTCCCAAACACATCCTCGTGCTCGGCGATTCGGGCGTGAACGAACTCGGGTATCACGCTGTCCGTCTGACCGACCCGGCCGCCTGCACCAGTTGTGCCCTGTGCGCCCGCGTCTGTCCCGACGCGGTGTTCACCGTCTATGCCCGTTCGAAGGGAGCCTGACGTGGCCGTCCTGGCTGCAATCGCCGAGTCCGTTGCCGAAATCGATCAGGCCGACCGGCCGGTGCTGATGAAGGGCAACGAGGCGATGGCCGAGGCGGCAATCCAGGCGGGTTGTGATGCCTACTTCGGCTACCCGATCACGCCCCAGGCCGAATTGCTCGAATGGATGGCCCGCCGGATGCCCGAGCTGGGCCGCGTCTTCGTCCAGGCCGAAAGCGAGATCGCCGCCATCAACATGGCCCTCGGCGCTGCGGCCACAGGAGCCCGCGTCCTGGTCTCGTCGTCGAGCCCGGGGATCAGCCTGATGGCCGAAGGGATGAGCTACCTGGCCGGATCCGAACTTCCGATGGTCGTGATCAACGTGATGCGCGGCGGGCCGGGCCTGGGCAGCATTGGACCGTCCCAGTCCGACTACTTCCAGGCGACCAAGGGCCATGGCCACGGCGACTATCGCGTGCCGGTGCTCGCGCCGTCATCGATCGCCGAGGCAGTCAGCCTGGTCGCCGATGCCTTCGAGGTCGCCGAACGCTACCGGACCCCGGTCATGATCCTGGCCGACGGGGTCATTGGCCAGGCCATGGAGCCGGTCGTTCCGAGCTACCGGATGCCGCCCAGGACACTCGGCGACTGGGAGCTCACGGGGGCCGACGGCCGGCCGCCGCGGGTCGTTCGTTCGCTCCACCTCGAACCGGAAGGCCTCGAAGCGCACAACCGTGCACTCCAGGCGAAGTTCAAGCGCATCTCCGAGCGGGAGGTCCGCTGGGCCGGCGAGGGCCTCGACGACGCCGAGATCGCGATCGTCGCCTACGGGACCGCAGCCCGGGTCGCTCGGACGGCGATCGAGCGGGCTCGAGAACACGGGATGAACGTCGGCCTCTTCCGGCCGATCAGCCTGTGGCCCTTCCCATCGGAGGCGCTCGCGGAGACCACACGGTCGCTCCGGGCAATCGTCGTGGTCGAGCTGTCGGCTGGTCAGATGGTCGAGGACGTGCGCCTCGCGATCGAAGGCCGGACGCCGGTCTTCTTCCACGGACGAACGGGCGGCATGGTGCCAACCCCGGGCGAGGTGCTCGACGTGCTCCGGCGGGCATGGGCGCTCACGGCCCCGATCGAGATCTGCGCCCGCGAGGGCAGCACTGATGGGCGGTGATGCGATGTCGACCCTGACGGCGGACACCAGGCGGATCATCTACCAGCGGCCGAGCATGCTGACCGACCGCTCGAGTCACTACTGTCCGGGCTGCGGTCACGGAATCATCCACCGCCTCGTTGCCGAGCTGCTGGACGAAATGGACCTGGGTCCGCGCACGATCGGGGTCGCGTCGGTCGGCTGCAGCGTGTTCGCCTACGACTACCTGCCCGTCGATTTCGTCGAGTCGCCCCATGGCCGGGCGCCGGCCGTGGCGACGGGTGTGCGCCGGGTCCGGCCGGACGCGTTCGTCTTCACCTACCAGGGCGACGGCGACCTGGCCGCGATCGGGACGGCGGAAATCGTTCATGCCGCGGCGCGCGGCGAACGCTTCAGCGTCATTTTCGTCAACAACGGCATCTACGGCATGACCGGCGGCCAGATGGCCCCGACCACGCTGCTCAACCAGCGCACCACCTCTACCCCAACCGGGCGCGAGGCCAGCAGCACCGGCTATCCGATCCCGATCACCGAGATGCTGGCGTTGCTGCCCGGCGTGACCTATGCGGCTCGTGGGTCGATCGCCGATCCCGCCTGGATCGGCCGGACGAAGGCAATGCTGCGGCGGGCGTTCGAGATCCAGCTCGGCGGCGGCGGACTGACGATCGTCGAGGTCCTCTCGACCTGCCCCGTCGGGTGGGGTATGACCCCGGCCAAGGCCATGGAGCACCTCGCTCGCGACGTCGTCGAGGTCTATCCACTCGGTGTGATCGTGGACCGCCAGAAGGCCGCCACCCCTCGGACAGCGGAGGCCTGACGATGCAGCACGCGACGATCCTCGGCGGCTTCGGCGGCCAGGGACTCCTGTTCGCCGGTCACGTCCTGGCCGAGGCAGCCGTCATCGAGGGACGGAACGTCTCGTGGATGCCTTCGTACGGGCCCGAGATGCGCGGCGGGACGGCATCCTGCACGGTCATCATTGCCGACCACCCGATCGGCTCGCCGATCGTGGATCAGGCCGACAGCATCGTCGCCCTGAATCCGCCCTCACTCGCGAAATTCGAGTCGCTCCTGGTACCCGGTGGGCTGCTCATCCTCAACTCGTCGCTGATCGAGGCCGAGTCTCGCCGGACCGATCTCGAGGTGGCGCTGGTCCCCTGCTCTGCGCTTGCCCGGGCGGTCGGCGATGACCGGCTGGTCAGCGTGATCGCCCTTGGTGCACTGGTCGCCCGGCGGCCCATCGTGAGCCCCGAATCGGTCCAACGGGCGCTGCGCGAGTTGATCGGACCAAAACGAGAGGCCCTGATCGCGGTGGACCTGGCAGCCTTCAGCCGCGGCTACGAGCAGGCTCGGCTGGTCCAGGCAGTCTGATCGGAGCCCGGCCGGTCAGGGCCAGCTGAGATCAATGGAGCAATCCCTGGGGTCGTCGGGCAGGAGTGACGCAAGGCTCAACTCGACGTAGCTCTGTCTTGCCTTCCAGCCAAGGGTCGCACTCATCCGATCGCCGGGCGGGATCGCCGGACTGCTCCAGGCGGCCGCCAGGTTCGATTGGACTGACCACGCCTCGGCCAGCGAGATGACCCCGCAGCGGGACGTGCTCACATCGCCGGGCCACCGCGAGATCGGCTTGCCGAAGTCGGCCAAGGAGCCTCGCAGCGGCCATTGGACGGCGTCGACGTCGAGCGCGGCGGCGGCGCTCAGGCTTCCGGTCGGGTCAGCGCTGAGCGAAACCTTGAGGAGGAGCGCGGCGGGAATGTAGGGCAGGGCTGCGGTGGGTCCGATCAGCCAGACCGTCGCCGGCAACCAGGTCTCGAGGGCCGTGAGATGTTCGGCAAGGGCGATGATCCGGTTGCCCTCGGCCCGCCGGGCCGGCGCCATGGCATTGGTGGTGGAGCGATGGATGAGCTTCTGGCCACGGCGCAGGTCGATCGTTGAGGTGTTGAACCCGGCTTGCCAGGTGGGATCGACCGGGATCGTCCCACTGACTGCAAAGAGGTTGCTCCGTTCGGCCTCAGCCACCAGGAGCGTCACACCTTCGAGCGTCAGCTTGGCCACCCGCCCTCCGTCATTCGTCCGGATCAGGACGGTCCCATCGCGGAAGACCGACAGCGCCGGGAATCGTCCGTAGCTGACATCCGGGCGCGACTCGACCCGAAGGACGAGAACTGGGTCAACGACCGAGGCGATCGGTACGGTCGGGGTCGGCGACGGGCCGCTGGTCAGCGTTGGCGTGGACGCAGTCGGAATGGCACCCGACGCCTCGGCTGTTGGAGACGCCGAGCTGCTGGGCACCGTGGTCTGGGCCCCCGCCCCCACGCAACCGACCAAGGCGAGGTTCACAGCCATGAGAACAACCGCGGAACGACGGTTGATCGTCGATCTTCCTGGCATGACGACCCCCTTTTCGAATGGGCCCTTTCCTACCAGATAGGACGGCCCCGGCGGGTCGCGTGTTACTGGCAGCGCCTTCCGGCACCCCCGTGACGTCAACGGCCCATATGTCCGATCGTCAGACAACCTGTTGACATGACCTTCTATGATCGCTGACATTGGCAGCCGCCAGAGATCCTTCCTTGCCCTCGCTCCGCCACCCCCCGAACCTGAGTACGGTGGTCGCCGACGACCTGCGCCGGTCGATCGAGGCGCGCGAGTACGGCTCCGACGGGCGCCTCCCCTCTGAGCCCGAACTGGCCCGTCGCCTGGGGGTGAGCCGGGCAACCGTGCGCCACGCCGTGACCGAGCTCGAGGAGGGCGGGTTCGTCCGCCGGCGCCAGGGGCGCGGAACCTTCGTGACCGACCACGCCGCGTCGCTCCGCAACAACCTCAACGTCAACTCGGGCGTCACCGACCTGATCGCGTCCGCCGGCTGGCTGCCCGGGACCATCGACGTGGCGCTCGAGACCCGGACCGCGAAGGGCAACGAGCGAAGCGCACTCGGCCTCGATCGGGCTGCAACCGTCGTGGTCGTCCGGCGGACCCGGCTGGCCGATGGTCGTCCGGTCGTGGCCGTGGAAGACGTCCTGTCGGCTCTGACCCTCGAACGTATGGGGATGCCGGCAGCGACTCTCGCCACGGAATTGGCGACTCGTTCGCTGTACGACCTACTCGACGAAGTCGGGCTGGCCGTCCACCACGGGATCGCCGATATCCGGCCAACCAAGGCCATGGGCGACGTGGCCCGCCGGCTCGGCCTCTCGGCCGGCTCGGTCGTCGTCCTGATCGAGCAGATCGACTTCACCTCAGATGACGTGCCCGTGCTGCTGTCGCGCGAGCACCATCGTCCGGACGTATTCCAGTTCCGCGTCTACCGACGAGGTCCAGCCAGCCGTCAATGAACGCCGGGGTTCGACACCCCAAGCAACCTCACCTCGATCGAAGTCTCCGCGTTCAACTCGCGCCCATGTCCCATGACCGGGACCAACCAGGTACGGAGGAGGAGCACACATGACTGCCCAGGTGACGCAAGCTGACGGCACGCCGACACTACGCCGGGGTGCCGTGGGTCTGCTGGCGGCGATCATGCTGTCGGCCACGATCATGGGCCCGGCTGTATCGACCTACTTCAACACCCAGTTCACCGCGATCAATGCCGGCGCCGCCCTGCCGTTCATCTACCTCATCTCGCTGATCGCTGCCCTGATCGTGGCGAACGGCGTGGCCGAGATGGCCCGCAAGCTACCCGCCGCCGGTGCGTTCTACACCTATGTCGTGCGCGGCGTCGGTCCCAAGGCCGGGTTTGTGACCGGCACCCTGATGTTCCTGGGCTACTCGCTGCTCGAGCCGGCCGAGCTGGCCCTGATCGGCTACTGGATCTCGAACGTTCTGGCCCGCTACGGGTATGACGTCAGCTGGCTGATCATCGCGGCGATCTTCTGGGTCACCACGTTCGTCCTCTCGATCCGGGGGATCCGGATCTCGATGGAGACGGCCCTGATCGCGTTCGGCATCGAAGTCGGGGTGATCCTCCTCCTGTGTCTCTTCGTCCTGGGCAAGGGCGGCGCCGAGGGGATCAACCTTCAGCCGTTCAACCCCGGCCAGAATCCAAACGGGATCAACGGCCTCGCCCTGGGCCTGGTCTTCGGCATCCTGTCCTTCGTCGGCTTCGAGGGAGCCGCGACCCTCGGCGAAGAGGTCGAGAACCCGCGGGTCAATGTGCCCCGCGCCATCTTCGGCGCCACCCTGCTCGTCGGCGTGATCTACCTCTTCGCAACCTGGGCCGAGACCCTCGGCTTTGGTGTCTCGACGATCGCCACCCTCCAGAACGACGCTGCGCCGTTCGACACGCTGGCCAAGAACTACGGTCCGGACTGGTTCCGAATCTTCGTCGACGTGGCCGGCGCATCGAGCATGTTCGGGGTGATGATCTCGGCTCACAACGGGGTCACCCGAATCATCTACGCGATGGGCCGGGAGAAGCTTCTGCCGGCGGCGCTCGGAACGATCAACGCCCGCTACTCGACGCCCCAGATGGCGATCATCGTCCAGTCCGTCGGATCGGCCATCGTGGCCGTCGTGCTCGGCCTGGTTGCCGGACCGTTCAACACCTACGGCTACCTCGGCACGATCCTGACCCTCGGGATCATCCCGGTCTACATGCTGGTCAACTTCGCCGTCATCCGCTACTTCCGGCGCGAGTTCCCGGGCGAGTTCAACGTGATCAAGCACCTCATCCTGCCGGTTGCCGGGATCCTGCTCATGGCGATCCCGATCTACGGCCTGCTCTGGCCAATCCCGGCGTACCCGTACAACCTCTTCCCGTACTTCGTGATCGTGTACATCGTGATCAGCTTCAGCGTCGCACTGTGGCTCGAGCGGAATCGCCCGACCGAGCTGCGCGAGGCGGGCAAGATCCTGGGCGCTGAGTACGACGTCGCCGATTCGGCGAGCGCCTGAGGCCCATGACGGTCGAGATCTCCCTGGCTATCGCCCGTCGCGTCATTGACGCGGCGGGCGAGGCCGCCCACAACCTTGGAATCCATGTCTCGATCGCCGTCGTCGACGACGGCGGCAACCTGAAGGCGTTCGCCCGGATGGACGGCGCCGAGCTGGCCGGAATCGACCTGGCCCGGGATAAGGCATACACCGCCGTGGCCAACAGCATCCCCACCCACGAGCTGGCGCTCCTCGCCCAGCCGGGCGGCGACCTGTTCGGGATCCAGGCCAACGCCGGTGGGCGCTACGTCATCTTCGGGGGTGGGATCCCGCTGGTTCGCGACGACCGAATCGTGGGGGCAGTTGGCGTCAGCGGCGGCAGCAGCGCGCAGGACGTCGAGTGCGCCACGATGGGTGTCCGCGCCTGGAACGACAGCATCAAGCCGGCGGATGCCCGGCCGGCCTAGGGGAACGTCGTGGCATACGTCATCGGGATCGATCTCGGGTCGCAGAGCCTCAAGGGGCTGCTGCTCGATCCGGGCGGCCGGCTGATCGGCGAAGCATCGCGTGGGTACGACATGCACTGCCCACATCCGGCCTGGGCGGAGCAGGATCCGGCCGACTGGTGGGCCGCCCTGCGCGCCGTGGTCGGCGAGCTGATGGCCGGCCACCGGCTGCCGCCGGCCGACGTGTCGGCGATCGCGCTGGCCAGCCAGGTGGACGGGATCGTGCCCGTCGATGAGCGCGGCGCGACGCTCCATCCGGCGATCATCTGGCTCGACCGGAGGGCAGAAGCAGAGGCAGAGGCCCTGGGCAAACGGATCGCGCCCGAGGTTCTGTTCGAGCGCTCCGGGCTCAACCTCGACTCGAGCCATGTCGCGCCCAAGATCCTGTGGCTGCGAGACCATGCGCCGGACGCCTACGCTCGGGCAACGACCCTCCATCTCCCGGGCAGCTGGGCCGTCGGCCGATTGACGGGGCGGGCCGTGGTCGATCACTCCAATGCGTCGTCCACGCTGCTCTACGACGTGCGCGCGCGGGACTGGTCCGACGAACTGCTGGCCGCCGCCGGGATCGACCGACGGCTGCTGCCGGCTGTCGCGGCCTCGACCGACCTGGCCGGCAACCTGACGGCTGAGGCCGCCGCGGAACTTGGCCTCACGACCGCCTGCCTGGTGGCCGTCGGATCAGGCGACGAGCACGCCGCCTGCCTCGGGGCGGGTGTCTTGGGGGCAGGGCCGGTATGCGACATCGCCGGGACGGCCGAACCGGTCGCGGTTGCCTCGGATACACCGGTCTTCGACCGGGCCGGACTGGTCGAGACCCACGCCCACGCCGACCCCCGCAGCTGGCTCATCGAGAACCCGGGCTTCGTGTCGGGCGGCAGCGTCCGCTGGTTCAACGACACGATCGGGCGGACCACCTTCGACGACCTGTGCGCGCGGGCAGCCGAAGTTCCGGCCGGCTCGGAGGGCGCCGTCTTCCTGCCGGCACTGTCGGGCGCGATGACACCGCGCTGGAACGGTCGAGCGCGGGGCGTCTTTCACGGGCTATCGCTGGCCCACGGGGTGGGCCACATGGCTCGCGCGGTCTTCGAGGGCTGCACCTTCGGGCTCCGCGACATCGTCGACCGGTTCACCGAGATGGGCCTCGGCGCGGGCGAGATCCGGGTTGTCGGCGGCGGGTCCAAGAGTGACCTGCTCCTGCAGATGAAGGCGGACGTCACCGGCAAGCAGGTGCGCCGGGTCGTCCACCCCGAGGCGACCGCCCTCGGGGCGACGATGATTGCGGCGGTCGTGGCCGGTACCTACGCATCGCTGGATCAGGCCGCGCTGGCCCTCGTTCGGCTGGACGACGAGGTCTATCAACCAGATCCGGCCACGCATGGCGCGTACGAAGATGCCTACGGCACCTACCGTGCCCTCTACGACGCCGTCGAGCCACTGTTCGATCGGGAGGTCATCCGTGCCTGACGAGGGGCGCTCGCTGCCAGATCCCGGCGACCTCGAAGCAATCCGATCGCTGCTCCACGAAGCCGATCCCGCTGGACGGCTCCATCCGATCGGGATGCACGCGATCAGGATTGGCGAGAACGCCCTCGCCGAGCTGCCGGCGCTCGTCCGGGCGCTGGCCCGGCCCGGACCAATCGTGGTGCTGGCCGACGGGACACCGATGCGCCGCGGCCGCGATGACCTCAAGGCGCTGGTCATCGACCTGTTGACTGCCGTCGGCGAAACCAGGCTGGCCACGATCGGGGTTGGGCGGGCGGAGCTCCATGCCGACGACCATGCGCTGGCCGAGGCGGACGCGGCAATCTCGGGCGCCGGCTGCGTGGTCAGCGTTGGGTCGGGCACGGTCACCGACATCGCCAAGGATGCGACCCATCGTGCCGGGGACCTGCCCCTGGTCGTCCTCCAGACCGCCGTGTCGGTCAACGCCTTCTCGGACGACATGGCCGTCCTCGTCCGGAACGGGGTGAAGCGGACGGTCCCGTCGCGCTGGCCCGATGCGCTGGTCATCGACCTGGCGGTGATCGCCGACGCTCCGCCCGCGATGAACCGGGCCGGGTTCGGAGAGCTGGCCTCGATGTTCACGGCGCCGGCCGACTGGTATCTCGCCGGTGCCGTCGGGATGGACCCCGACTGGCACCCAGCCCCGGTGGAGCTCTTCCGCCGGGAGGGAGCGGCGCTGCTCGAAGCCGCCGACGCGGTTCACGCCAACCGGCCTTCGGCGCTGGCCAGGTTGGCCCGGCTGATGACGCTGTCCGGGATGGCCCTGGGCGTGGCAGGTAAGACCGCCCCCATCTCGGGCACGGAGCACATCGTCAGCCACCTGTTGGATATGGACGCCGAGCAGGCGAGCCGGCCCCTGGCGTTCCACGGCGCGCAAGTCGGCGTAGCCGCGATCGTCATGGCCCTGGCCTGGGCCGAGACGCTCGACACCTTCGATCCTGGAGCGGTGGACGTCGACGCGTTCGCACTCGATCCAGCGGAGGTCGAGGCCCACGTGCGAGCGGCGTTCGAGCCTTTGGACCCGACCGGCGCGGCGGCCGAAGAGTGCTGGCGAGACGTCGCCCGGAAGCTGGAGCGCCTGCGGGCCGCCCGTCCCGCATTCGGTCGCTTCCTGGCCGAGTGGCCGCGCCACCGTTCCGCGCTGGAGGCCCTCGTCGTCGCCCCCGCAACCCTCGCGGCGGCCGTCGCAACGGCCGGGGCGCCGACCCGGTTCCGCGACCTCGATCCACCCGTTGACGCCACGCATGCTCGGTGGGCCTTGCTGAGCTGTCACCTGATGCGGGATCGGTTCGTGCTGGCCGATCTGCGCGCGCTTTCTGGCAGCTGGACGCTGACTGACATCGATCGGCTGCTGGATCGCGCGGCCGGGTTGGGAGCGGGACTGTGACCGGCACGCAGGAGACCCGGCGCGATCGCGTGGAGCACCGCTTCGACGGCTACGTATTCGACCTCGATGGCACGCTGTACCTCGGCGACACGCTCCTGCCCGGGGCGCGCGAGACGGTCCTCGCCCTCCGGGCCAGCGGCAGCCAGACGGTATTCCTGACCAACAAGCCCCTTGAGCGCCCCGCGGACTACGCGGTCAAGCTGACCCACCTGGGGATCCCGACGACCCCGGCCGAGGTCGTTTCCTCGACCGATGCGCTGCTGCGCTACCTCCGCCTGGAAGCAGCCGGTGCCCGCCTGTACCCGGTCGCCGAGCCCCTTCTATGGGACCTCCTGCGCGACGACGGCTGGGAGCTCACGCCGGATCCCGTCCGGATCGATGTGGTGGTCGTCTCGTTCGATCGCACGTTCGACTACGCGAAACTGCAGATCGCCTTCGACGCCGTCCGACGGGGCGCCCGGATCGTGGCTACCAACCCGGATGCCTACTGCCCCGTGCCAGGCGGGGGTCTGCCCGACTGCGCGGCGATGCTCGCTGCGATCGAGGCGTGCACGGGTGCCCGGGCCGAGGCGATCGTCGGCAAACCGAGCCCGCACATGGCCGCCACGCTCCTCGAGCGACTGGCTCTCGACGCCAGGCGGACCCTCCTCGTGGGCGATCGCCTCGCGACCGACATGCGCATGGCGATCGAGGCAGGGATGGTGCCAGCCCTCGTCCTGACCGGGGCGACCAGCCGGGCCGAGGTTGATCGCAGCCCGTTCCAACCCCGCTACCTGCTCGCTTCGGTGGCGGACGTCGTGCCGCCCGATCTGACCGTGACGCTGGCATGACACGTCCCTGAATCCTGAGGAGTCCCTCGATGGCCGAATTCATCTTCATGCTCACCCACCACGATGCGACCGTCGCCGACGCCCTCGGTGTCTACGACGCGTTGCGTGAGACAGCGCTCGAGCACGTCGGTTTCAAGGACATCGGGGCGACGACGCAGGCGTTGGCCGAACTCACCCGGCGCATGCACGCCGACGGCCGGACCGTCTACCTCGAGGTCGTGAGCGTGTCGGCGGAGGACGAAGTCCGCTCGATCCGGGCCGCCCGCGAAATTGGCGTGGACGTGGTGATGGGTGGCACTCACGTCGATACGGGCCTGCCCCTGCTGGCCGGCTCAGGGATCCGCTACTACCCGTTCCCCGGGCGGATTGTCGGCCATCCCTCGGTCCTCGAGGGCACGGTCGAGGAGATCGCCGCCTCGGCGGCTGCCCTGACAGCGCTCGACGGCGTGGACGGGCTCGACCTGCTGGCGTACCGCCATAGCGACCCAGTCGACCCGATCATTGCGGCCGTCGTCAAGGCGTCGCGCGGGCCGGTCGTTATCGCGGGCTCGATCGACTCCGCGGAGCAGATCGAGGCGGTCACCAGGCTCGGAGCGTGGGGCTTCACGATCGGTGGCGCGGTCTTCGAGAACGCCCTGCCGGCGGAACCAACCCTCCGGGCACAGGTCGCCTGGGCACTCGAGACGGCGGCCCGGGCGGCCGGTCCGGCGGGCGAGTAGCAGCCGGGCTCAGGCTCGGCTGGGCTCGAGTGGCCGATCGGCCTCTTCGCTGGCAGCCAATGACCTGATGACTCGAACCAGGCGCACGTGCGCCTCGGCAGCCACATCGTGGACAGCCGAGCTGTGGGCAACGGCGAGAGCGACAAGCGGATCAACCACCTCGATGACCGTGTGGCCGTCCTCTGGGCCCAGCGCTCCCTCGGCCCGGATCACGACGTTGCAGGGCAGGAGCGCTCCGATCGACGGATCGGCCTCGACGGCGCGCCGAGCGAGGGCCGGACTGCAGGCGCCGAGGATCAGGTAGGGCGACCACTCGACGCCCAGCTTCTCGCGCATCGTGGCCGCAACGTCGATCTCGGTGAGGACGCTGAATCCCTCCACGCGCAAGGCCGCCTCGACGCGCGGCCGGACCACGGCGACCGGGGCCGCAACGTGGATGGCGACGGTGTATGCCGGTTGGACCATCACAGGGCACCTCCTCGCGGACCGAACCAGATCGCTTGGACATCGTGCGAGAGTCGAGCCCCCGCAGACGGTTCCGGCAACGATCGTTCTCCCGGCGGGCCAACCCGCGCAAGTGCCATTCGGACCGAAACCGGAAGCCCGCTCGCGTCGTAACTTGGGATTGATCGACGGGCAGCACGACTGCGGCCCATCGACGATGTCAGTAGGGCATTCCCGATTCGGCCGCGGACGACGGTCACGGACTCCCAGGAGGCAGACTCGAATGGATGACAGGTCCCGTTCTCGCTCAGCGCGCGCGCTGGGTTCAGTGGCCGTTGTCGGGCTGTTGCTGGCCGCCTGCACAGCAGGCGCGGGAGCAACCGCCGCAGCGCCAAGCGCGAGCCCGTCGGGCGCCACGGCGGCTTCGGTCGCCCCGCCCGCATCCGTTGCTCCAACGCAGTCGGCCGCTGCCGGCGGCGGCCGCTATGGCGGTGGTGGCTCATCGCCGAGCACCCCGGCTGCCGGTAGCGTCGTCGTGAGCGTGGCCACGACCAGCCTCGGGCCGGTCCTGGCGGGACCCAATGGCAACACCCTGTACGTCCATGCCGGCGACAGCGCCACCAGCTCGACGTGCACCGGCGGCTGCCTGACCGCGTGGCCCGCCCTGGGCGTGACCGGCGGCGGTACGGCAACCGCCGGCTCCGGTGTGACCGGCACGCTGGCCACCTTCAAGCGGGCCGACGATAGTTCGACCCAGGTCACCTACAACGGCCAGCCGCTCTATTACTGGCAGGGTGATGGCAAGGCCGGTGATGTCACCGGTCAGGGCATCGCGAACTTCACGGTCGCCAAACCGTAAATCGGTCAGTTGATCGGGTCAGCACCGCACCCGCGCTGCTGACTTCACTCCAGAGCCTCCCGAACGCATCTGTCGAACGCAGGTGCGGGCTGGACTCCGCGCACCGATTTGCCTACTCTGGTGCGACTCAGAGTCCCCCGCTGGAGGCAAATCAATTGGCAAAGTTCAAGACGATCAAAGTTGGCAGGGCGCTCAATCTCGAGGATCTCCGGCGAACGCCCACGCCGCGCGGCCCACGGGTCAGCCCGCGGGACCAGGACCTTCTGCGACTCGTCAACGAAGTGAGCGTCGGGGCGGCTTCGCAGGTGATCCCGTGGCACTACGACGGGAAAGCCGCGACGGCCCGCGTGGCGGCCACCAAGGTGATCAAGGCCGCCGAGGCCGCGGTGTACGTGAGCAGTCGGCCGGACATGCCCGGGGTACTGTTGTTCAGCCGGGTTCCGCTCAATGGCCGGCAGGGCAAGGTCAAGAGCAAGTAGCGCTGGGCCAGCGTGAACGTCGCGGTCTGCGCCGATCCGCTGAGTCGAACTTCTACCGAAATTCGCTACTGCTGGTAGTGCTCGACGACCTCGGCCGGTCGAACGATGGCATCAGCCGGATCGAGGCCGGCGGCCAGACGTGCCTGGCGCTGGTGAAGCAGATCGTATGCCTGGTCGAGTTCGACCTTGATCTCCTCGAGTCGCTCGATCTCGGCCTGGCTCAGGCCGCTGCCATCGCCCGCCCGGGCAAACAAGCGCTCCTCTTCGTCGGCCAGTTCGTTGATGTGGTGGAACAGTCGTGGGTCGTTCATCGCGTCACTGATCCGATCGTCGAGCGGGTCCAGAGTGTCACGGCGAGAGTAGCACCGTGACCGTTTCGGGCGATCGCCGGTAGCGGGCTGCGCCCGAGCCGGTGGACTGGATTGAGCACTTAACGTTTACGTACACGTGACGGTCGTGCTACCATCCCCGTGTGACCCTCAAGTCCTCACCGGCTGCCGTCGGGGCCCCCTTCCTGCGGATCCAGGAGGTCGCCTCGGAACTGGGTCTGACCACTCGGTCGATCCGCTACTACGAGGAGCTCGGGCTGCTCAGCCCGGCCGGCCGCAGCGACGGCTCGTACCGGCTGTACGACGCGTCGGACGTGGACCGGCTCCGGTTCATCAAGGGACTGCGCGACGACGCGGGCTTTTCGCTCGCCGAGATCAACCAGCTGCTCGAGGATGAGGCGGCCCGGGCGAAGAGCCGGGAGGCCTACAGCCACACCGGCGACCCCGCCGAACGGCGCGCGATCGCGTCGGACGCGCTCAACCGGGTCGAGCGCCAGGCGAGGATCCTGCGCGACAAGATCGCCCGGCTCGAGTCGATGGTGGCTGCCGTGGAGGCCCGCCGGAGCCGGCTCAAGGCACGCCTGGCGGACCTCGACGCAGGTGGACCCGGGGAGATCGCGTGAACCGCCACTCGGTCGTGTCCGCCCGGGGCCTGAGTGCCATGCGCCACCGCAACTACCGGCTCTTCTTCGGCGGCCAGCTCATTTCCCTGATCGGTACCTGGATGACCGCGGTTGCCCAGAGCTGGCTGATCCTGCAGCTCACCGGCAATCCGTTCGATCTTGGCCTGCTCACCGTCGCCCAGTTCGGGCCGGTCCTGGTCCTGGGCCTGTTCGGCGGGCTGGTTGCCGATGGTCTGCCCAAGCGCCGAACGATGTACGTCACCCAGACAGTCGCGATGGGCGTGAGCCTTGCCCTGTTCGTCCTGGCGGCCACCCACACAGTCCAGGTCTGGCACGTGTTCGTGCTGGCCGCGATCATGGGTGTCCGCAACTCGGTCGACATGCCCACCCGGCAGGCCTTCGCCGTCGAGATGGTCGGGCGCGAGGATGTCGGCAATGCCGTCGCCCTGAATTCGGCCATGTTCAACGGCGCCCGGGTCGTGGGGCCCGCCCTGGCCGGCCTGGCGATCGGCGCGTTCGGTGTCTCGATCGCGTTCCTGATCGATGCCCTGAGCTTCCTGGCCGTGCTGCTCGGGCTCTTCCTGATGAACGAGGCCGACCTCCGGCCCGCACCCCGGTTCGTTCGTCCGAGCTCGGCCGCCGAAGTCTTCACCAATCTCGCCGATGGGCTGCGCTACGTACGGCGAACGGGAATCGTCCTCCTGGCGATCACGATGGTGGGGGTCGTGGCGACATTCGGGATCAACTTCTCCATCCTGATGCCGCCGTTCGCCCGGGATGTCCTCCACGTGGGGGCCACGGGCTATGGCTTCCTGATGGCCGCATCGGGCATCGGTTCCCTGGTGGCGGCCCTGGCCATCGCGTTTGGTGGCACCCGGGCGTCGCGGATGCTGGTCGGCGCGATCGTCCTCGGCGTGGCCGAGATCCTGATCGGCGGAGTGGCCAACTACTGGGCGGACCTGGTCCTGATGTTTGCCGCCGGAGCCGGGGCGATTTCGATGATGGCAACGGCTAACACGGTGATCCAGCTCGAGGTGCCCGACGAGCTCCGCGGTCGGGTGATGAGCGTGTATACGACGGTCTTCGCCGGAACGAGTCCGGTTGGCGGCCTGCTCCTCGGCGCGATCGCGGCGAACGCCGGGTCATCCGCCGCGATCGGGCTGGGCGGGGTCGTCTCGGTCATCGCCGCACTGATCGGCGTGGCCTGGTATCGCCGGCTGCCCCGGACCTCGGCCTTTGGATCGACCCTGCGCAGTGGCGGGCGAGCCGGTCCGCCCGGCGGGTACTCTCCACCAGTGGTAACCCGGCCGCGGGCCAACTGACCGGGTCCACCGGCGCGTGGAGGTGTGGGTGATCGAGCCGGTAGCGGCAAAGAAGCCGCCGCCGCGGGCGACCGGCCTCGGCGGCCGGCCCACGGCCACCCTTCCCCGGACCCAACTCGTTCGGCTGTCACTCTACTGGCTGGGCCTCTCGTCGATCTTCGCCGGGCTGACCAACATCCTGGGCAACCGGCTCCAGTTCACCGGCCTCGTCGCCCCCGGCTCGGAAGGCACCGCCCTGTTCGGGCTGACGATCGGCGGCTCGCTGGTCGCCCTGCTCGTCCAGCCGACGATCGGATCGCTGAGCGACTACACGATCAGCCGCTGGGGGCGGCGCAAGCCGTACATCCTGGTCGGGTCGATCCTCGACGTCGTGTTCCTGTACGGGATCGCGGTCTCGAACGGGCTGCTGGCGATCGCCGCGTTCGTCATCCTGCTCCAGTTCAGCAGCAACTTCGCCCAGGGCCCATTCCAGGGCTACGTCCCGGATCTCGTGCCGGCCCACCAGGTGGGGATTGCCAGCTCACTCGTCGGGCTGATGCAGATCATGGGCAATGTTGCCGGCTTTGCGATCGGTTCAATCGCCGCGGCGACCCACAATTACGTCGCCGGGACGATGGCCCTCGGCGTACTCGAGCTGGCCACGATGCTGAGCGTCGTGCTGCGGGTCAACGACGGCCACGCGACCAAATCGCGCAACGGCCGTTCGTGGTTTTCGATTGCCCGCGAGGCCTGGGCGACCGACGTCCTCCGCGAGCGCAGCTTCCTGTGGCTCGTCGGGTCACGCCTGCTCTTCCTGATGGGCGCTGCGATGCTGGTGATCCTCGGCCCGTTCTACCTCCACCAGACGTTCGGCCTCGACGAGGTGGCCAGCGGCACGACCTTCCTGATCGTGGTCGGCTTCGTCCTCATCGCAAACCTCGTCGCGGTCATCCCGGCCGGCAGGTTGTCGGACCGGATCGGACGCAAGCGTCTCCTGTACGGCAGCTTCGGCCTGGGTGCCGCGGGCATGGCCACGGTGACTGTTGCGCCCAGCCTGCCCGTGGCCTACCTGGGGGTGGTCCTGTTCGGGCTCGCCTCGGGGAGCTTCCTGGCGGTCGACTGGGCACTGATGACCGAGATCATCCCGCGGGCCTCGTCGGGCAGGTACATGGGGATCAGCAACGTCGCGACGGCGTCCGCCAGCATCTTCGCCCTGGCCCTTGGTGGGACGCTGATGGACGCGGTCGGTCGGAGCGCGGGCCCGGGGGTCGGTCCGCGGGCCGCCTATGGCCTGGCGGTCGTCTTCTTCATCATCGGGGGGCTGCTTCTCCGGCCGGTCAATGAGCCTCACCGGCGGCACTCGGCCCACGTTCGGCATGTCGTCGTGGTGGGACTGATGGGCGCCGGCAAGACAACCTTGGGAACGGCGGTGGCCGCCCAGCTCGGCTGGCCGCTGCACGATTCGGACGCCGACCTGCTCGTGGAGACGGGGCTCACCGCCCGGCAGATCCTCGATCGGGAGGGCACGGCCGCCCTGCACGAGGCCGAGGCGGCCATGTTGTTCCGAGCCCTTGCCCAGTCGGGTCCGAACGTGATCTGCCCGGCGGCGAGTGTCGTCGACGACGCTGCCGCGCGAACGGCCCTGGCCGGCCACGCAGTTGTGGTGATCTGGCTGCGGGCATCGCCGGCCGTCCTGGCTCGTCGCTTCACAAGCGGGCCGCACCGGCCCGTCTACGGCCCCGATCCGGAGGAAGTCGCCCGGGCTCGGGCAGCGTCACGCAACCCGCGCTTCGAGGCGCTCGACCCAATCACGATCGACGTCGATGACCTGGCCCCCGACGCCGTCGTTGCGGCGGCCCTCGTCGCCCTTCGGGTCCGCCTCGGAGGCTGACCCGGATCATCCGGGCGACCGGCCAGCCCGGCCGGCGGCCCGTCAGTAGCCGGCGACGACCTGGTTGGCCAGGGGCTCGCCGCGAGCCAGCCGGCCGACCTGCTCGAAGATCAACTGCCAGGCGCGCTCATCCTCGCGGCGCACGTCGCTGGCGACGTGGGGCGTGATGATCGAACCTGGCGCGGACCAGAGCGGGTGGCCGTCGGGCAGAGGCTCGGGGTCGGTGACGTCCAGGGCAACCCGGATCCGGCCCGCCAGGACGGCAGCCGTCAGTGCCCCGGTGTCCACGATCGGACCGCGCGAGGCATTCACGAGCAGGGCTCCGGGTCGCATCGCCGCGATCATCCCGGCATCGAAGATCCCGCGTGTTTCGAGCGTGAGCGGGAGCAGGACGATGACCACGTCCGCGGTCGGGAGCAGCGACAGCAGCTCCGACGGCGCGCGTGAGTCCGGACGCGGTCGGCGCGAGATCCGCTGAATCCGGACGTCGAACGGCGCCAGGCGTGCCTCGACGACCCGGCCGATCGCGCCCGACCCGACGATCAGGACGGAGGCGTCGACCAGGTCCTCGCCGGTCAGCCGATCCGAGCGCCATTGCCCGGCTCGCTGCGATTCGAGGTAGGCGGGCAGGTTTCGGCGGGCGGCCAGGATCACCATGACGACCCACTCGGCCACGGCGACGTCGTGAACGCCGGCGGCATCGCACAGGCTGACCCCCGGCGGTACCCGATCGATGATCCGATCCACGCCGGCCGTCATCGTCTGGATGGCCCCCAGCCGGGGAAGCTGGGCCGCGACCTCGAGCGCCCGGGTCATGTCGTCGACCACGACCAGCAGGTCGGCCGGCTCGTCCTGCTGGCCGAATGGGCCGGCCGCCGGGAAGAGATGCAGGGTGGCAAGGTCGCCGAGCCGGGCGCGCTCGGTGGCCGGGGTTTCTTCGGGGATCCAGACGTCGGGCCGCACGCCCGACAGCCTAGTTCATGCCGGCCGTCGATACCCCGATCGTGAGGCTCAGTTCGTCCGCTCCGCGCACGACCCCGATCTCGTAAGGCTGCTTCGCCGCACTGACCGCGTCGAGCAACTCGTCCGAATCGCTGACCGGCGTACCGGCAACGGCGACGATCAGGTCGCCTCGGCTGATCCCGGCCAGCGCAGCCGGGCTGTCCTCCTCGACGTCACGGACGAGCAGTCCGTCACGATCGGGCAGGCCAACCGAGCGGCGCATCCGCTGGGCAACGAACGCCGGGGCAATCGCGATCCCCAGCCGGGGTCGCTCGACCGAGGCGCCGGTCGTCAGCGACTCGACCCGCTCGCGCAGGGCCGCGTCGGCCGGCAGGGCGAGGTAGAAGCCCTCCCCGATCCGGTTCGTGTTCAGGCCGGCGAAACGGCCGGCCCCGTCGAGGAGCGGTCCACCCGATGAACCCGACGCGAGCGGCGCGGTGTGCTCGATGCTGCCGGAAATGCGGCGGCCACCGGGACCGCGGAACGCCCGGCCGACGGCCGACACGCTGCCCAGGGTGATCCGGGCTCCGCCGGACCGCGACGCGGCGACTCCGAAGACGATCGAGCCGAGGCTGACCGAGGCATCCGTCGCCCAACCGATCGCCGGAGCACCGCTCGTGTCGACGGCGATGACCGCGAGGTCGCCGTCGTGGTCGACCCCGGCCACGCTGCCGACGGCCGATCGCCCATCGGCGAAGGTCACCGTGACTTCATCGCCGCGGAGGTTGTGCGCGTTGGTGAGGACGTGTCCGTCCGTCACGACCACGCCGGAACCCCGCTGGTGGCGGCCGATCCCGACGACCGACGGACCGACCCGGTTCGCGGCGGCCTGGATGGCTCCCTGGAGATCGTCGATGAGACTCATCTGGTTCAGTTGCTCCTGTCGGTTTCTTAACTAGTGACTTGCAATCTACTACTCTATGCCCGTGACTGCAAGCGACCAGGTCGACGCCCCGCCTACCATGGGCAACGTGGCCGGCAAGCTGAACCAGGACCTCGCCCCGTCGCCCCTGGGCGCCGCACTCGAGCGAGTCGGCGATCGATGGAGCCTGCTCCTCGTCGAGCGACTTCTCGATGGGCCGGCCCGCTTCAACGACTTGCTGGCAGGCGTGCCGGGGATCGCCCCGAACATCCTGTCGGAGCGGCTTCGCCGGCTCGAACGTGAACGCGTCGTTCACTCCGTCCCCTACTCCGCCCGGCCGGTTCGGATGGAGTACGCCCTGACCGCGGATGGGCGCGACCTGGCGAGCGCCCTGCGCCTGCTGTCGGACTGGGGCGGCCGCCGACCGGTCGATGGCGAGGCGAGCCACGAGGCCCTGCGCCATGACGCCTGCGGCACCTCGCTCGAGGCACGCTGGTACTGCCCGACCTGCGAACGGAGCGTCCCCGACGGCGAGACATCCGAGGATCGCCTGATCTGATCCGCCCTTTCCGAGAACGGAATCGGGCTGGTGTTCGTCTGGATAGGTGTGATGCTATTCAGAACCGCGCCCGCGCTCGAACTTCGGGAGGGACACCTGGGTACTGCACGAGCCGGCGAAGCCGGTGAACGCTTCCTGCACCTGGCCAACGGCGAGCTTGATCGTGCCTATCGCCTGGCCGGCCTGATCCTGGGCAACCAGGCCGAAGCCGAGGACGCGACGCAGGATGCCCTGTTCCGGGCCTGGCAGTCGATGGGCTCGCTCCGCGATCCAGCCGGATTCCAGGCCTGGTTCGACCGGATCCTGGTGAACATCTGCCGCGACCGATTACGGCGGCGACGCCGGATCACGTTCATCCCGATTGATCCCGAGAGTGCCGAGCCCGATCGGCGCGACCCATTCCGGGCCGTCCTGGACCGCGACGAGGTACTCCGGGCCATGAGCCACCTGGACACGGACGAGCGAGTGGTCGTCGTCCTCCACTACTGGGCCGACCTGACCCTCGACGGGGTAGCCGAACGACTGGGCTGGCCGGTCGGGACGGTCAAGTCGCGCCTCCATCGCGGACTGAACGAGATCCGGCATGTGCTCGACACGGGCCGGACGGAGGCACCAGGGCATGAACGACTACCTTGAGCCACGACTTCGAGACGGACTCCAGCGAGGTGCCCTGCCAGCCGCGCCGGACGCACTCCGGCGCGCCCTGACCGAGCTGCCGGCCCAGCCGCGGAGAAGCTGGATCGCGCGTCTCCTGAGCGGAATGCGCTGGACTGCGCTGGCCTCGGCCACCACCCTCGCCCTTGTCCTGGTCCTGGTCATCCGATCGTTGCCCGGACCGCCCAGCGCCGGACCGGCCGGATCCGCCACGGGTTCGGCCGGGACCTCGACGGTGCCCTCGGCGAGTCCCTCCGAAGAGCCCAGCGCCGGGGCGATCATTGGTCCGAGTGTTGAGCCAAGTGCCGAGCCAAGTGCGGAGCCAAGTGCGGAGCCGAGCGGGCCCGCCGTGCGCCCGAGCGTGGAGCCAACGCCGTCCCCGACCGAAGCCATTGCTCCACCGACCGGGGGCTTCACCTGCGCTTCGACGAGCGTCCTGTCGGGCACGACCAGCGCGGTCGTCCAGGTCAGCGATGTCCGCCTCGGGACGCACGCCGGCTACGATCGAATCGTGTTCGAGTTCGCCGGCCCGGGCAGGCCGCAGTTGAAGCTGGGGGTGGCCATGCCGCCCTTCACCAGGGATGCCAGCGGCACCCCCTTCGACGTGCCGGGCAAGGCGTTCCTGATCCTGCGGCTGTACGACGCGAGCGGCTACCCGACCTACACCGGTCCGACGACGTTCTCGCCCAGGTACCCGCGGCTCATGTCGCTCGTGAACATGGGCGACTACGAGGGCTACGTGAGCTGGGTCGCCGGCCTGACCGGGCCGGCCTGTTACCGGGTTTCGACCCTGACCAGTCCCACCCGGATCGTGATCGACATCCAGGCGCCCTGACAGACGAGTAGCCGACCGTCAGTTCCTGGCCTCGGCATCGGCGGGGGCATCGAAGCGCCCTGCCCGCGCGGCTCGCCGGGCATCGTCCGGCTGGCTCCGGCTGATCGCGTCGAAGACGAGCGAGTCGGCCTCGGGGTCGATCCGCGCAACCTCGGCCGCTGCCACGATCGGCGCCGCTGCCCGGAGCGCCTCGACCACGCTGGCCAGGGTCACGCTGCCGGCCGCCACTGCCGTGGTCGCCCGGAAGGCGAGGTGAGCCGCAACCAGGTCAGGGGCCCCTGTTGCCGCACGCTGGGCCGCCAGGTGTCCGGCAAGTTCCAGCAGGTCGTCGTCGGTGCGACGCTCGGCGGCCAGCGCAGCGAGGTCCCCTTCGAGCAAGGCGATCGCCTCGGCCACGTCGGCACGCTCGCCGCCCCAGGCCACGAGCCGCCACTCGACCGCCCGCGAGAACGACTCGGGGGTCGAGTCGGCGACGTACGTGCCATCGCCGTGACGTGATTCGATCAGGCCGACGAGGGCCAGCGACTTGAGCGCCTCCCGAACCACGGTTCGACCCACGCCCAGCTCCTCGGCCAGGCGGCGCTCGGATGGGATCCGGGCTCCCGGCCGAAGGTCGCCGGTCGTGACGTAGGCCGTCAGCAACCGGGCGATCTCCTCGGGCGACGCGCTCCGGCGGCGGGCAGCGCTGGAACCAGCCGGAGCGCCTCTCGTTTGCTCGGACGTGGTCACCGCGAACCTCGGGCTGCTGGACGACCATCTTAGTCGGCCCGCCTCGATCGACGCGATGACCCGGTCAGCCGGTCGCCTGGAGCCCCGCCGCGATCGCGTTGACGGTCAGCTGGACCAGCCGCCGGAGCGGTTCGGATGCCGGATCGTCGGGGGGGAGGGAGCGCAGCCGGCCAAGGAGGTGGACCTGCAGCTCGGCGAGCGGGTCGAGGTAGGGCGCGCGGACGCTCAGGGAACGCTGGACCACCGGCAGCCCGTCGAGCAGGTGCGCTCGCCCGGTAACCGCCCCGAGGAATGTTGTCGCAAGCTCGAACTCCGACTCGATTGCGCGCCACGCCCCGTCGGCCATCGGGCCGCCGTCCAGGCGCCGGTAGCCCCGAGCGGTGCGGAGATCGACCCGGGCGAGGGCAAGCTCGGCGTTGTCGAGGACTGATTCGAAGAAGGGCCAGGTCCGGTAGAGCCTGCCCAGCCGGTCCAGGCCGGCCTGGCCATAGCGGGCTCGAAAGCCATCGAGGGCACTGCCCAGGCCGTACCAGCCGGGCAGCCCGAGGCGGGCCTGTGACCAGGCGAAGACCCACGGGATCGCTCGGAGCGATTCGATTGGCGAGGCGATCGGAGATGCCTCGGGAGCAGGCTCGCCGTTCCCCGGCCGGCGGGCCGGCCGTGACCCCAGGCGCATCCCCGCCAGCTCCTCGATGGGAGTCACTCGCCGGAAGAACTCGGCGAAGCCGGGCCGATCGATCAACGCCCGGTAGGCCGCCTCCGAGCTGGCCGCCAGCTCCTCGAGGATCGGCCGCCCATCGGCCTCGGCCACGGCGTAGGGACCGTCGTGGGGCTCGACCGAGGCGAGCAGGGTCGCTCCGGCGAGCTCCTCCAGGTGGCGCCGGGCAATCGTCGGGTTGGCGTAGTTCGCGGCGATCACCTCGCCCTGCTCGGTCAACTTGAGCCGACCGGCGATCGAGCCGGGTGGCTGGGCCCGGATCGCCCGAGCCGCCGGCCCACCGCCCCGCCCGATCGCACCGCCCCGGCCGTGGAACAAGGTGAGCTCCAGGCCGTGTGTCCGAGCCACACGGACCAGCTCGCCCTGGGCCCGGTAGAGCAGCCAGGTGGCCGCAAGGAAGCCTGATTCCTTGTTTGAGTCGGAGTAGCCAAGCATCACTTCCTGGCGATCACCTCGATCCCGGAGGTGCGCCCGGTAGGCTGGATCGGAGGCGAGCGCGTGGAGGATCGCTCCGGCCCGACCGAGCGCCTCGGCGGACTCCAACAGGGGCACCACGTCCAGCCGGGGGACGGCCGGTCCGAAGCCCGATGTCTGCTCCGCGCCCGGATCGGGACGGCCGGCCAGACGGGCCAGGGCGAGCACGTCGAGGACGTCCTGCGGACCGCGGGTGAAGCTCACGATCCAGCGGCCCGCGGCCGCCTCACCGAGTCGTCGCTGGATCTGGGCGACCGCCCGGAGCGAGGCGAGCATCTCGAGTGCTTCCGGTCCGGCTTCGAGCGCGGGACCGGCTTCGAGCGCGCGCAGGGCCGCGGACTGGATCGCGCTGTGCTGGCGGACCTCGAGAGCGGCCAGGTGGAATCCGAACGTGTCGACCTGCCAGCGCAGGTCCTGCAGCTCGCCGTAGGCGACCCGCTCGAGGCCGTCGGCGACCAGGGCCTCCGACAGCTCCTCCAGTTCGATCCGGAACGCGTCGGCATCGGGGTAGCGACCGGTGAGCGGGGCCGTCGCCCCGATCAGGGCACTCCGCGTCCGGCGCAGGCGCTCGGCCATCGCTCCGAGGCGACGCCGATACGGCTCGTCGCCGAAGCGCCTGTCGAGCTGGCGCATCAGTTCTGGCAGCTCATCCTCGTCGAGCGCCAGGCGCCGGGCGATCCGCCGGTCGAGCCGCGCGTCGGACACCGTCGGCGCGATCGTCTGCATCAGCCTGGTGACCACCGCCTCGTGACCGCGGAGCACGTGATCGACGTGGATCCGGGCGGTCTGGGCCGTCAGCTCGGCCGTAACGTTCGGGTTGCCGTCGCGGTCCGCGCCGATCCAGCTGCCCCAGTGCAGGAACGACCCGATCCGGGCCGGCCGGGTACCCGTCTCGCCCGAATCGGAGGCGGGTCGAGGCGGCGGCGGCGTGCGAGACGAGCGGGACGACCGCCGGTTGACCCGATCGAGGGCTCCGTCGAGCGCCCGGATCACGATCGGGGTCACCCGGAAGATGGTCTCGTCGAAGAAGACCATTGCGCTGCGGACCTCGTCCAGCGGGCTGGGGGAGATCGAACGCAACTCGGCCGTCCGCCACAGGAGGGTGACCTCCTCGCGCAGGCGCCGGCGCAGGTCGCGGTCCTCGCTCGGGGCGAGGCGCGGATCTTCGAGCCCCTCGACGAGCCGGCCGATTCGGCGCAGGGCGAGGAGGAGGGTCCGCCGGCGGGCCTCCGTCGGGTGGGCGGTGAGCACCGGTGCAACAGACAGCCCGCCGACAAGCGCGTCGATCCGGGTTGGCGCCAGGCCATCGGCCACCAGGCGGGCGATCGCGGCCGCCAGCGAGTCCTCCAGCGGCGTTCCCCGGGCGGCTCGCTCCCGGCGGCGGATCGAGCGGACCCGGTCGCGTTCCTCGGCCACGTTGATCACCTGGAAGTAGAGGCCGAACGCCCGGACGATCGACTCGATCGTGGCCAGGTCGAGGATGTCGAGGTCCTCGATCACCGGCGCTGCGGCCGCTTCGTCGGGCGCCCGTCGGCCCGCCTTCGCCCGGGCCCGGATCGCCTCGATCCGGACGAGCAGCGGTTCGCCGGCCTGCTCAGCGATCACCTGGCCGAGAAGTGCCCCGAGGAGCTTCACCTCGCGCGCGAGTGGGTCGCGGGCGCCGGCCGTGCCGATCCCGGCCGGCTCAGCCCGAACGGCTGGGTTGACCTGCCGATCGCTCGATTTCGTCGTCACGCCTGGCGGCCCATGCTCGCATCCTCGCATGCCCAACGACACGGGAGGTTGCGGACCGGTGCCGGTCGTGTCCCGGGTCAGGGCGTCTGGCGCGGCCGGGGCGGCGGCGTCTCACCGCCCCACGGATCGTGGTCCGGGTCAAGCGACTCCTGGGGCGGGCGCTGACCCTCGGGGACGTGCTCCAGGTTGAGCCGGATCCTGGTCCAGGTCGTGAACCGGCCGCGCATCGAGTCGGTCAGGATGTCGGCCGGCTCGAGCAGGGGCCAGATCTCGGGGTAGCGGGCCTTCCAGCGATCGAGGCCGGCCAGGGCATCGGCCAGCAGGGCGGCCCGGCCGATCTCGATCAACGGCTTGCTGCTCATCCGTCGCTTCGAGGGCTGGACACGGGGCGGCTCATCGGCGGTCTTGGCATAGTTCGGCGGCCAGGGCGCATCGGCCAGCCCGTGGATCTCGTGCCGCAACGACAGCTCGAGCAGGCCGTCCAGCGAGCCGACGGTATCGTCGATTCCCGCACCCGGGTCGCCGATCTCGGCGTAGCGAGCCGGCACCGTCCGGATCGTGAAGGCGGCCGGGTCGATGGTGGCCACCTCGTCCCAGGTCAGCGGAGTCGAGACCCGGGCATCCGGTTTCGGCCGGACCGAGTAGGCCGAGGCGACCGTTCGGTCCTTGGCGTTCTGGTTGTAGTCGATGAACACGCCGTGGCGCTCTTCCTTCCACCACTTCGAGGTGGCCAGGTCCGGCGCCCGCTGTTCAACGTCCCGGGCGAGGGCCAGGGCGGCTCGGCGCACCTCGGGGAAGGTCCAGTTCCGCTCGATCCGGACGTTGATGTGGATCCCCCGTGAGCCCGACGTCTTTGGCCAACCGACCAGGCCGGCGGCCGCCAGCGACTCGCGCACCACCAGGGCGACAGCGCGGATCTGTGGCCAGTCGATACCGGGGACCGGATCCAGGTCAACCCGGAGCTCGTCGGGATGATCAAGGTCGTCCGCCCGGATCGGGTGGGGATTGAGGTCGATGCAGCCGAGGTTGATGATCCAGGCCAGTTGCGCGGCGTCGCGGATGACGACCTCCGAGGCAGTCCGGCCCGACGGGAACGACAGCTCGACGGTCTCGATCCAGTCGGGCCGCGATTCCGGTGCGCGTTTCTGGAAGAAGAACTGGCCCTCGGCACCGTTGACGAAGCGCTTGAGCGCCATCGGCCGGCCACCGGCTCCGCGCAGGGCGCCGTCGGCCACGGCCAGGTAGTAGCGGACGAGCTCCATCTTGGTGACACCGAGCTCGGCGAAGAAGATCTTGTCCGGGTTCGTGATCGTGACCTCTCGGCCGGCGACCTGGAGGACCTCCGACTTGTCTGCCATCCCCGAACGATACCCGTCGTGTCGTAGGGCGTGCCGCGCAAGGCCGCCGTGCATTCGGCGCTGGCCGTGCATTCGGCGCTGGCCGTGCATTCGGCGCTACCCAGGCATTCGGCGCTGGCCGTGCATTCGGCGCTACCCAGGCATTCGGCGCTAGGGAGGCATTCGGCTCTAGCCAGGTAATCGGCCCTGCCAGGGAGCCTTGCTGGCTCGGATGCTCGCTGCATGAGCATTCCGAAGGCTCGGAAGCGTCAAGCGGCTCGGCGGGACAGATTCTGCGAGAGGCCGGGCGCCGATCCGATCAGCCGACGCTTGGTTCCCGCACGAATTCGGACAACCCATGCTCGAACTGAGCGACCGAGCCTGCGCTCGACAGCCTTGTGCCCCTGCTAGCGCCGGGAATGCTCACGCACCGAGCGCGGGCGGGTCGACGGGGTCACGCCCACGTCCGCCAGGGAGTCCTCGCGCCCCGGTTGCGGCTGTTGGAAGACCTTCACCCGAGGCTTGTACTCACAGCGCCTATGGACTCGGTATGCAGCGGCTTAGGTCGAAGGCGCCACTGCCCGACGTACAGCCCGATCCAGCCCGACACTAGACGCGACGCGTACGCCGAAGGAGGGGTGTGTACCCAGTACCGCAAACCGACCGGATGGGGCCTATGGGTCGGGCTCGCAGCCAGTGGGATGCGGGAACTTGTCCCGGCGCATTGCGTACTACGAGATGGAATCCCGCCGCGAGCCGGCGTCGGAGTACCTAGGTTGGCCAGATCCAGCCCGAACCAGCCCGATTCCGGGTGGATTCGGCCACGAAACGGCCCGTTGGCGTCCGTTTGAGGTACTGAGTACACATTGAGCCCCGCGGGGCCGAGCCTAGCGGCGCCGGCCGCCCCACGAACGGGCCACGCCCCACGAACGGGCCACGCGGTCACGTCCCATAACGTGGTGTAACAGCCAGACCGGCTGACCCAGGAGTCGGCCATCGCGTCATCCTCGCGTCGTTGGACTTGAGAACCCACGACCCGAAGGAGAACAACGATGGCCGAGGACAGGATGGCCGTGCTCGA
>JBBRIM010000004.1:0-27953 GCA_038221095.1 Candidatus Limnocylindrales bacterium | reverse complement strand
CGGAAGACATCCGCGAGGGCGCCGGACAGGCCTGGTCTGGTCTGGACCCGGATGTCGACGGTCGGTCCGATGATCGCCCGTACCGGGTCCACGTCCGCGTCACTCGGGACCATCGCCATCCAGCTGGCCCGACTCTCACCGGCCGCGGCAGCGACACCATCCGCAGCATCCGCGAGGCAGGCTGCCCAGAGCTCCGCGGTCATGGACTCGCCGAGCTGGGCGGCCAGACGGGTCTTTGCATGACCAGCCCGAGGCGCCTTTGCCATGAGCGCCAGGACGGGACGCGAGCGTCGCTCCCGAACGACGGTGCCGATCATCGCCCGTCCGGCCAGGAGCGACGCGCGCCATGAGCCGGAGACCTTGCTGGTCCCCCCGCGGCGACGCCGGAATGCGACCGGGGTCTCGGCGACCCTCAGGCTAGGATCGGCCAGCGCCCTTGTGACCAGCTGGGCCGTCCAGCCGAACCGATCGTCGTCCAGTGTCAACCGTCGTAGGGCGTCCGATCGGATCGCCTTGGATGGTGAGAAGTCGTGGACCCTGCGCCCAGTCAGGAGGGTCGCCAGTCCAGCGACAACCAGGTTGCCGATGAAGGCATGCCAAGGCATGGCCCCATCCTCGAGCCGGCTCCGAGGTCGTCGGCCGAGGGCGAGCTCAGCCTCGTCCAGGGCTCGGACCAATCGCCCGATGTCGTCCGGATCGCACGAACCGTCACCGTCGAGGAAGGCGATCGCCTGGTGCGTGTGACCGTCCGCCATCGGACCGAGCGCTGCCTCGGAACCGGTCCGGCAAGCTCGACCGTACCCGCGTCGAGGTTCCGGGAGCACGATCGCGCCAGCCTCACGGGCCACGTCGGGTGTGCCATCGGTCGAGCCACTGTCAACGACCAGCACGCAACAGACCGCGTCGAGCCGCAGCAGACCGCGGACCACGTCGCCCACCGCAACGGCCTCGTCGAGGGTGGGGACAACCGCGGCGACGCGGATCGTCACCCTCCGGGTCCCAGGAGCATAAACCGCCCGTTGTCCGCGAGGGTGGGACGACGCTCCTGCAATAGGCGGCCGAGGACGAGATCGCGCCGTTGAGCTGCCCACTGACTGGGCGACCAGGCCTCACGATCGACCAGCACGTAAGCATCGAACGGGATCGGCCAGGGCCAGGTGACGACAGCGATCCGCCGTCGATCCGCAAGCGGCACCAGTGATCCCTCATCCACGATCAAGAGTGCGTCTGCCGGGACCGCCACGGCCACCGAGCGGAGGGCGTCGATCTCGGCTGGTCGGTCGAACCTGCCCCACCCCGGCTCTTCGAAGGGAGGAGCGGAGCCCTGGACGCCGGCCACGATGAACGCAGGCAGCGCCAGGCCGACCAGGATCGCCGGCCAGGCCCGCTGCGCCGTCCGCGCTCGACGTCCCATCAGGCTCAGGACCCGGCGGGTCCCCATCGCCGCCGCCACGATCGACGGCGTCAGCAGGATGACCGGGTACTGGAGCAGGAGCGACGGCTGTGGTTCGTGCGCCGACAGGAGTGATGCGCCGAGTGGCGGCACCAGGAGCAGGAGCCACCGTCCCCCAAGGAGCGGCAGCCCGGCGAGGCAGATGATCAAACCGGTCACCACGAACCACGGTCGCTCGCGGGTCAGCGCGGCGAAGATCTCAGCCCCCTTGGTGAGGGGGGCCAGCAGGATGCCGGGCCCGCTGCCGAGCCAGGCGTAGTAGCTGGCCGTATCCACGACAGTGTCGCCACGGAAGTAGGGCATGACGACCAAGAAGACGACCACGGCCCAGGCTGCACCCAGCACCGCCATCATCCTGCCGCGTCGTCTGGCACGCGAGCCCCGGCCAAGGGTCCAGACGGCAAGGCCGATCACCGCGACGGCGTAGCTCACATCCTCGCGCGTGGTCAGCGCAACCAGGAGGAACGTCCACATCAGGGTCGTGCGCCCGCTCAGCCCGGCCCAGCCCGCCGCGATCGCCAGGACGACCCCGAGGAGCTCCGGATGGAAGTCGGACTGGAGGATCTCCTGGCTGACCGCCCAGAACGGGACCGCGATAGCCAGCCCCGCCGCGATGACCGCCGCAAGGCGACTGGGTCGGAGGGCTGCCCGGATGAACAGGAAGACCGCCGGGCTCAACAGCGCGAGAGACACGGCGTGCACGACGGAGAGAAACCGTGCATCAGGCCAGAGTGTGCGTTCCAGCATGGCCCAGACCCACAGGATCGGCGAGAAGTGGAGGCCCAGGAAGGAGCCGTCGGCGAACGAGGTGACCCACTGTCCGTCCAACCCGATCCGCCACACGAGCTGCTCGAAGAAGCCAAGGTCGTAGGCCGCCGTCCCGAGGCCATCGGCGCGACGCCACAGGAGCACGACCCCCCAGGTGGCCGCCAGCAGCGTCGCCGCGACCACCGCGATCAGCGGGACGACGGATGCGGGTCGCGGGCTCCGCGCCTGAACGGTCAGACGACGCCCGCCGGCTTCGCGGCGCGACGCTCGGCTGCCGTCACGAGCAGTCGGTCTCCGACTCGATAGCGATCCGCGATCGCGCTGGCCGCGTGCCGGATGGCATCGCCGGCAGCCATCGCCGGCGTCCATCCGAGGCGCTCCATGGACCTCGTATCGAAGGTCACCAGAGGGGTGTCGCCGGACCAGCCGCCGCCATCGCTGCTGACCTGGCGGTAGCGGCGATCGATCGTTGACGCATCCAGGCCTAACGTCTCGATCACGATCGTCGCGATCTCATCGACCGTCACGGTGCCCGGCGGTCCGACGTTGAGCGGCGTGAACGGCGCAGCAACCACGCTGGCCGCGTGGCGCATCCCACCAACCAGGTCCCCGACGTCGACATACGGCTTCGCCTGGCGGCCGTCTCCAAGCAACTCCAGGGACGTCCGATCGCGCAGCAGCTTGACCACGAAGTCGTGGACCACGCCGTGATCGGACCTGGCGCCGACCGTGTTGCCGAACCGGAATGCGATGGCGCGCCATCCGTAGAGGTGGGCGAAGCCCGAGATGATCGCCTCGCCCGCGAGCTTGTCTGCGGCGTAGTGGGAGGCGGGGCGATAGGGGCCGTCGCCCTCGGCCAGGGGCCGGCCGTTCGACGCCCCGTAGATCACCCCAGACGATCCGAACCACAGGTCGCCCACGCCCGCGTCCAGCATCGCGCTGCAAACGACCTGTGTTCCGACGACGCAGGTCCCGAAGTCTCGATCGGGATGGCCCACGCCCCCGGCGATGTCGGTGCTGGCGGCCAGATGGACGACACGTTCGCAGCCCTCGATGGCGGCTCGAACGGCCATCTCGTCGGCGACGTCGGCGATCACGAGCGACCAGCCGCCCCTCGAGTCAAGGCGGTCGCGCCAATCCGGGGAAGCGCTGGAGAGGTCATCGAGGATCACGACCTCGCTGCCGTCATCCAGCAGGCTGAGGACGACTTCGGCGCCGATGAACCCGGCGCCACCGGTCACCAGTGTTCGTTGCCGAGGCAGTCGGCGTGCCGTCGTCATCCAGGCCATCGTCTGCGGGATGCCGCAAGACGCGCATCGAGCCCATGCCAGCGCCCGGCGCGGAACGCCGCCAGGCACAACAGTGGGAGCCACTCGAGGGCATACTCGTAGATCCACTTGTCGTTCCACAAAGTCGCGAATTGCAGGTGCAGGATCATCGCGGCCCCCAGAAGGGCGGCGAGTGAGGTCGCGAGCCCCAGGATCAGGAGCAGGCCGACCACCGTCTCAAGGAGCCCGATACCGAACGCGAACGCCCCGAAATTTGGCAGCACGACGTTCTCGATGAGGGCTCGGTATGGTCCGACCGGGTGGTGTTGGGTCACCACCTCGAACTGCAGGATGGAGAAGGCGCTCCGCTCGCCCGTGGCCTGGATCACGAACCCGACCGGGGTGTTCGGCCACAGATTTGGCACCGCGGGCAGCAGCTTGGCGATTCCGTTGTGCAGGAAGACGATCCCGAAGAAGATCCGAAGGCCCGCCATCGCGCGCCCGAACCACGGGCTTGCGATCGCAGCTGCGGATGGTGTCAGGGCGACCGACTGAGCGTCCATTGAAGCCTCATCTAGATCTGGCCGGCTGGTGGAATCACGGTAGCGACCGGATGTGACGTGAGGGTGACGTGAGGTGACGGCGATCGCAACTCGCAAAGACCGGGTCCGCCCTCGCCGCGCAGCGAATGCTTGACTCCAGGCCCTGTCGTGACGCGATCCCTGGTGTTTCCTCACCAGCGCCAGTTGCGAGCCCAGGCCACGTCACGAACTCCTCGAAATTGAGATGCGACGCCGGCTGGGCCAAGAAGCGAAGCGTGACCGCAGGTGACCGTCCCGCTGGCGTTGGCGCCACGAACGTACGGGTCCTCGATTCAGGACACTGCTGCTGAGTTCGGCTCGCGCACAGCCTCATCGAGACGGTCGAGGAAGGTTCGAGCGTCGATGCCACCCAGAATCGCTCGAGCCTCGGCGAGGGCTTCGACGAGCTCGGGGCGGGCACCAAGTAGCTGGGCGGCGCCGATGACGCTCGAGGCGTGCTGGACGGGAATTGCCAATTCCTTCCACCGTATGAAGACGTCTCGGTAGGCCGTGAGCGCGCGCTGTGGGGTTCCGTCGAGCGCGGTTCGACTCGCCTGGATCTCGAGTCGAAGCAACTCTGGCCAGCGGCCGCGAGCGCCGAGGATCGTTGCCTCCATCTCGTCGAGCGCGGCACGGTCCCGACTCCAGATGGCCGCCTTGATCCCAAGCGCAGCACCCCACGTCTGCCAGGACGCCCCGAATTCGGTTGTCGTGACGACCCTGGCACTCTGCAGGGCATCCGACGCTCGACCGCCGGCGAGCTCCAGCCAGCCCTTCATCAGGGACATGTTGAACGCGACCTGCGGATCGCCGAACTCTTCCGCACGTAGGACCAGCTCAGCCAGCTCCTCGATGGTCTGCGGAACGTCCCCGGGCGTCCGCATCCCGTCGAGGAAGAGGCGCATCGCAGCAAAGATCAGGTCATATGGCGGCCGCAGGTCGGCGTCCTCCTGATCACGGAGAGCGGACTCCACGGAGGCCCAGTCCGCGGTGACCGAGAGCGACGGAAGGCAGACGACCTCGGTGAGATCAAGCACCCACTCACCGAGGCCGAGCCTTTTCGCGAGGTCGAGCCCGGGTCGGGTGACTTCGACCGCGGCGCTCGGGTTGTCCGTGTCGGAGAACCATAGGTTCTGACGGGCCCGGAGGGCACCCTGGACGAAGCCGCGCGACTCGGCGATCGAGATCGCCGCCCGAAGTAGCGCGAGCCCCTCGCGCTGACGCCCGACGGACGTCAGCGATGTGCCCTTGGTCGTGAGGCTCTCGACGATTGGTTCGTCGACCTCGAGCTGTTCGGCTGCCACGAGGGCGCGATCGGCTGTGACGATGGCCTCATCGTCCCGGCCCAGGCGCATATACGCCCGGGCCAGCTCGGCCGCCAGGAGGACCGAGCCGAGGGTCCCCTCGCTCGGCGGAAACTGAGCCGAAGCGATCTCGGCCAAGTCGAGCGCAGCCGCGATCTGTCCGGCCGAGATCTGGGCCCGAGCCAGGTTCGCAGCGGCGTGAGCGGCAGCCGACCTGTCGACTCCGTCGCGACGGACAGCGAGGACCCGTTCGTAGTAAGCCTGCGCGGTTTCCATCTCGCCCGCGTCCTCGGCGGCACGGCCGGCCGATGCCCAGATGCTCGTGAGGTGGTCGCCATCGACCGTGATGGCCTCCGCCTGCTGGTGATAGGCCAAGGCCTGCCTGTGGGCGCCCAAGGTGGCGGCTCGCTCGGCCGCACCCTTCAGGGCGATTCTGGCCTGGCTGGCGAGGGCGTCCGCTTCCGTGCCTGCCGGTGCGTTGGCATGGGCAGCAAGGTAGTGACCGGCCAGGCCGCCGGCGAGCTCATCGGTGCCCAGACTCTCGAAGAAGCGAGCGGCGGCCAGGTGCCGGGTCTTGCGATCAGGGCGGGCGAGGATGTTGTAGGCAACCTCGCGGATCAGGGCCTGGACGAAGGCGTGCTGTCCGCGCTCGGGACTTCGCGGGTCGGACTCGACCGCCAGCAGCTCGCGCCGGACCAGCCCGCGCAGAAGCGGCTCGAGCCTCGCCTCGTCGATGCCCGACACGGCGGATAGCCCGGCCAGGGTGAAGCTCTGGCCGAGGACGGCGGCGTCGGAGACGAGGGTGCGACTGGCCGCGTCAAGTCCGTCGAGGCGCGACGCGATCAGCGCGGTCAGGGTCTCCGGCACGGCCAGGGTCGCCAGGTCCCCGATCGGTCGATAGACGCCCTCAATGAGCTCAAGTCTGCCGTTCGCAAGCATCATCCGGATGGTTTCGATCGCATACAGCGGAATGCCGTCTGCGCGGGCGACGATCGCCTTGATTGCCGCATCGGGCAATCCAGGAACGAGCCCAAGGAGCAGCTCCCGCATCGCCGCCACGGGTAAAGGCTCGAGGTAGACCGAAACGAAGTTGCGCTTGCCCGCGCCCCAGTTCTCCCGCTTTTCGAGAAGCTCGGGGCGAGCGAGGGTGACCACGTAGATCGGGACGTTCCTGCTCCACTCGAGGAGGTGATCGACGAAATCGAGCAGCCCGGAGTCCGCGAAATGGAGGTCTTCGAAGACCATCACGACGGGAGCTGTGGCGGCGAGACGCTCGAAGAACGTCCGCCAGGCACCGAAGAGCTGGTCCGAGCCAACGCTGGACGCGAAACCGAGCAACGCAAGCAGCGCCGGCTCGATCCAGTCGCGCTCGGCGCCATCCTCGACATGCAGGGCGAGGACTTCGGCGAGCTTCGTCCGGGTGGTTGCCTCGTCGTCGGTCTCGGCGAGGCCGGCCCGTCGCCGGACCATCTCGCCGAGGGCCCAAAAGCTGATCCCTTCGCCGTACGCGGGTGAACGCCCATCGTGGAACCAGACCCGCTCGACCAGCCCGTCGAGGTACTTCTCCAGCTCCCAGGCAAGACGAGTCTTGCCGATCCCGGCTGGCCCGATGACAGAGACGAGCCTCGCCCGGCCCTCGCGGGTCGTCGCATGGAAGAGGTCCTTGAGCAGGCGCAATTCGTCCACCCGGCCGACGAATGGGGCTTCGCGGGTCTCGCTCCGGTTCCGGCCACCAACCTCGGCCACGACCCGCAGGGCCCGCCACGCCGGCACCGGGCTGGTCTTGCCCTTGAGGATCTGCTCCCCCACCTCTTCGAAAGCGATCGCCTTGTTGGCGGCACGCTGAGTCGACTCGCCGACGAGGACGGCACCCGCGGGAGCGACCGACTGCAACCGTGATGCCGTATTGACGAGATCACCGGCGACCATCCCCTGGTTCGTGGCGCCGATCGTGACTGCGGCTTCGCCGGTCAGGACGCCGGCGCGGGCCTGAACGGTCGGGCCGAGGGCCTTCACCGCATCGACGAGATCGAGACCTGCCCGCACGGCTCGTTCGGCATCATCCTCGTGCGCCGTTGGTGCACCCCAGACCGCCATGACCGCATCGCCGATGAACTTCTCGACCGTGCCGCCATATCTCGTGATCACGTCGCGGCAGAGCTCGAAATAGCGGGTCAGCAGATCGCGGGTTTCTTCCGGATCGCGACCTTCAGCAAGCGCCGTCGACCCGACGAGATCGGCGAACAGGATCGAGACCAGGCGGCGCTCGGCGACGGGGGTGGGGGCAGCGGGCCCTGTCCGGACGATGGTGCCTGGAGCCTGGGTTGATTCCGTCCCGAGCGGCGTCCCACACTCGCCGCAGAACTTGGCTCCGGGGAGGTTCGATTTGCCACAGGTCGGGCAGGCCGAGGCCAGTGGAATGGCGCACTCAATGCAGAACTTCGAGCCCGCTTCGTTCTCGGTCCCGCAGTTGGCGCAGATCATGCCGATCGTACCTCGTTCACGAATGGATCCAGAGAGTAGCGGATGACTGAGCGCATAACCACGCCTACGGCCGCAGGCCCACGCTGGCCAGTTCCGCCCGGGCGAGCCGGTCGTGCCGGCCGGTGACCCAGTCGCCGAGCGGGTCCGGCGTGTAGACGAGGAGGGTCGCGTAGTCGAGCCGGGTCACGGCACGCATGGCAAGGGCGCGTTCGATCCGAGCGGCACCGACATCGGGCGCCACGCGGATGGCACGGTGGGCGCCTCGGACGCGGCGCAGTCGCTCCCAGCGCCAGGGCAGGTAACGGGTCAGCCAAGGTGTCAGCACAACGAGGGCAAGCAACAGGGCGAGAACGATTGCGATCACGAAGATGAACTGCTCCACCTGCGTGCCGAAGTCGGACAGCGGCTGGCCGCTGGCGAAGGAGCTGCGGGCAGCGTCGCGAATCTGCGACCCGACGACCGGCAGGCCCGCCAGGGCGTCGCCGAGGTCTCGTCCGCTCTGGGAACGAACGTGATCGACCGCTACAGGTTCGTGATCGCGACGGCCGCGACCGCCTGGATGCTTTCGGTGCCGGGCAGGCTGCCATAGAGCTGCAGGACCGTGCCCTTGCTGAAGACATAGAGATCACCGTTCGGGTCGCCGGCCGCGCCGTCGCCCAGTCCAGGAATGGCGGTCTTGCCATCCACGGTTTGGTTGAAGTAGTTGCGATCGGCGCCCGTATAGACGGCGATCCACAGGTCGTGGCCAAGCTGGTCGCTCGTGACCAGATTCCATTCGCACGAGGTTTCGGTCACCACGGAGCCGCTGATGATCGAAGCATCTCTCGACGTGCCGGCCTTGTGCGACGTGGGCCCGCCAAACGCCCTGTTCGCCTGAGCATCGGTCAACAGGCTGCAGGGATCGGGGGCTGTCGATGCGGGGCTGGCGGCGGCGGCCGACGCCGCGGAGTCGAGCGGCACGGGCTGGGCGGAGGTGCTCGGCCCGCCGGCCCCACCCGGCGCACTCGAGCCCGCCGGGGGCTGGCCACCGGCACTGCACGCGGCCAATGCCCCAGCAAGCACGACAGGCATCATGATCACGCGAGACGTCAAGCGGAAGGTTGTCATCAGTGGCTCCTCAGTCGGTCGGGATCACCCTCGATCGAAACGAGGATGTCCCGGGCCCCTGATCAAACGCTGATGACAGGTCAAACGCCCAGGCACCGGCGAGCCACCTCAGCCTTTCGGGCTTCGTCGGTAAGAAGGGCCGGTCCCCATCCATTCCGGGAACATTCGCCGCGGGACCTCCCAAGGGCGTAGGCTGCTCGGCCACGGACCGGACCAACAGGAGCCATCGCGTGTCATCCAGCGATTCACCGCCTACCAACGAGCGGGTGGGGACGGTCACGCTAGCCTTCACTGACATCGAGGGCTCGACCAGCCTGCTTCAGACGCTCGGCGATCGGTATGGGGAGGTGCTCGCCGAGCACCATCGATTGATCCGCGCGGCGTTCGTGCGCCACGGCGCGATTGAGCGCGGATCAGCGGGCGACGGGCTCTATTTCGCTTTTCCAGCCGCGCGGGGCGCGGTTCAGGCGGCCGTCGACGGGCAGCTCGCAATTGCCGGTCATGCCTGGCCCGAAGGAACGGTGATCCGGGACCGGATGGGTCTTCACACTGGCGAACCGCTGAAGGGATCGGAGGGGTATGTCGGCCTCGACGTCCATCGAGCCGCCCGGATTTGTGCCGCTGGTCACGGTGGTCAGATCCTGATCTCGCAGACGACCCACGACCTGATCGCCGAAGAGTTGCGGCCGCCGCTGAGCATGGTCGATCTCGGTGCCCATCAACTGCGTTCGCTTGACGGTCCGCGGCAACGGCTGTACCAGGTCACCGCCCCTGGCCTGATCAGCGATTTCCCACCGCCGCGGACGACCGACGCGCCCAGGAACAACCTCAGGCTGGAAGTCACGAGCTTCATCGGCCGAGAACGAGAGATCGAGCAGGCCATCCGGATGATCGAGGAGACCGCACTCCTGACCCTGACTGGCCCGGGCGGCGTAGGCAAGACGCGGATAGGGCTGCGCCTGGCCAGAAATCTCCTCGACCGTTTCGAAGATGGGGCCTGGATCGTCGAATGCGGCACCCTCAGCGACCCAGCGTTCGTCCTCCCCTCCGTTGCCAGTGCAATCGGACTGACCGAACCGGCCGGGGGATCCCTGCTGTCCACCATCGTTGAGTATCTCAAGGGTAAGCGCCTCCTCCTCGTGCTGGACGATTGCGATCCCGTCCTCTACGCCTGTGCCGAGCTCGCCGAGGCACTCCTCCGTTCGTGTTCGGCCGTCCGGATTGTCGTGACAAGTCGCGAAGCGCTTGGTGTGCCCGGCGAGGCGATCCTGCCCATCCCGTCGCTCGCGACGCCCGGGGTCGGTTCGGCCGTGATTCTCAAGGAGCTTGGTCACATCGACGCCTGCCGGCTGTTCGTCGAGCGGGCCAAGGTCGTTCAGCCAGCATTTCTCCTCACCGAGCAAAACGCATCGTCGGTCGCCCAGCTATGCCGCCGGTTGGACGGCATTCCCCTTGCGATCGAGCTCGCCGCCGCGCGCGTCCGGGCCCTGCCCGTGGAACAGATCGCTGCTCGCCTGGACGACCGGTTCCGCCTCCTGACGGGAGGCAGCCGAGCCGTTGTTGCCCGACACCAGACGCTCCGGGCGACGATCGACTGGAGCTTCGACCTGCTGACCAGTCCAGAACGCGCCGTCCTCCGCCGGTTGTCCGTGTTTGCCGGCGGAGCGACCTTGGAGGCGGCCGAATCCGTATGTATCGGAGACCCCGTCGATCCCATCGAGATCCTTGATCTTCTGGGCCGCCTGGTCGAAAAGTCTCTGGTGTTCACGGATCCGACCTCGACCGAGGCCCACTTCCGATTGCTCGAAACAGTCCGCGAATACGCCCGGGGCAGGCTTGTTGAGGCGGACGAAGGCGACTCGACACTGCGGCGGCATCGGGACTGGTACCTCGCGTTCGTAGACGAGGCGGCGTCCGCCTTCTTCCAGGGTCCGGAACCGGCGGAGTTGTTGGCCCGCCTTGACAGCGAGCACGATGATCTGCGAGCCGCCATGGGCTGGTGTCTCGATCAGCCAGGCGAGGGTGAGGCGGGCCTCCGGATGGCAGCCGGCCTTTGGCGCTACTGGGAGATCCGAGGTCACCTGACCGAGGGCCGGCGCTGGTTCGAACGAATGATGGAGGCCGTCGGTGAGGAGCTCTCGCCGCTTCGAGCCAACGCCCTCACCGGCGCTGGCAACCTGGCTTTCATGCAGGGTGACTTCCTAGCCGCCTCGTCGTTCCACGAAGCCAGCTTGTTCCTGCATCGACAGATCGGTGATCAGCAGAGCGTTGCGTACGCGGCCAACAACCTGGCCAACACCGCGTTTCAACTCGGTGACCACGACCAGGCGCGAAGGCTCTACGAAGAAACCCTCGCGATCACCCGGGAGCTGGGGGATGTCCGCGGAGTGATCTTCGGGTCGATCAACCTAGCCGCCGTCGCCACGAGCGAGGGTGACTTCAGTGGGGCCCAGGGTCTCCAGGATGAGATCCTCGCGGCCATCCGGGACCTTGGTGACCGCTGGATGGAGGCATTCGCCCTGGACACCTTCGCCGGCGCAACCGGGAGAGCGGGCGATCCTTCCGGGGCGAGGTCGCTCCACGCAGATGCTCTAGCGATCCTGGAATCGATCGGCGACCGGCGCGGCGTAGCGCGGGTGCTCACCAACCTGGCCGACCTGGCCCTGGCCGAGGGCGATACCGTCCGGGCTCGGGGCCTCTTCGGCCAAAGCCTGGCCATCCGTCAGGAGCTCGGCGACATGCCCGGCTTGGCGAGTGCGATCGAGAACCTAGCAGGCGCGGTCGCAGCGGACGATGCCGAGGGTGCCGCCCGGCTCAACGGCGCCGCTGAGTCGCTCCGCGAAGCGATCCGGGCCAAGATCCCACCCCAAGCTGCGGCCCGGCATGACCAAAACCTGGCAAACCTCGCCGAGCGCTTGGGAACTGACCGATTCGAGGCTGCCCGTCGCCAGGGACGCCAGATGACCCCGAACGAGGCCTTGGCTACGCTCCCTCCTTGACCTCGACGAGCTCGTCCGCCAAGAGGCCATGGGCTTCCCGATGGACGGCAATCGCCGCCTCAGCGTTCGGGGCTTCGACCAAACAGAAGACCTTGCCGGTCGCTTCGTCGTACCAGTAGCGGACGTACTTCACGTCATATTTGCCTTGGGTCGCGAGGTCGGCGGCGTGGGCCCCCGCGACAGCCGCGGCGGTCAGTCCGGGGATCTTGTGGTGAGTATCCAGAAAGAGGGGCATCGGTGTGTTCCTCCGTGCGATTCGCCTCTCGGCTAATAGTCAGTATCGGCGAGTGCAACGAGTAGCGTTCAGCCGACCCGGGAACTGTCACCTGGGCGACGGCGCCGGAGCCGGCGCTGAGCGTGCCAATCTCCTTCGGAGTACCGCCGGCCGGTGGCGTGGTGACCGAGCCCTCCCGACCCACAAAACGTCCGATTTCCGCCTGTCTCGAGCGGCGTCCCCGGATCACGCCCGCATCGCCAACGATCCGCCCCAAGATAGGTCGATCGAGCGGAGGGTACGCTCGAACGGCTGCGGCGGCCATCGGACGGCAGCCGCTACCACCGCGGCCTCGGAGCGGTCTTACTGGGTCGTGATCGACACGACCTGGACCGTGGAGAGCACACGGGGTAGTACGTGATCGGGCCGGCGGTGTTGAGGATGACGCACCCCGCGGGGCGTCAATGACGCGTTCAACTCGTCGCGCCAGGACGTTACCGCTAAGCCAGGCCTGGCCGGCTTCAGACGATCGATGAGTTGAGTGCTAGCGCGACGGCCTCGTCGACCGTCAGCACCCGGCCTTGCTCCCAGGCTTCGGCGAGGGCAGATTCGTCGAGCTGTGCACGAATGGCGGCGTGCGTCTTTTCCTCTTCCACCACCCACCATGCGGGGCCCCCGCCGATCTCAACCCGCAGCGCTGCCGCGCGGGACAGAAGCCGGGCGGCCAGCTCCGCTTGGCCCGCGAGAACGCGAGCCGCGGCAAATCCGAGAAGGATCTCAACGATCCCGCTAGGCTGGCCGAGGTCGCGATAGATGCGGAGGGCCTCGCTCAGCATGGAGAGGGCCTCCTGGATCTTTCCGTCGCGGAGGACGAGCGTGGCCAGTTGACCGAGCTGCAACGCCACAACCCCCGAATTCGACTGCGCGCGAGCGAGGCGAAGGACCTCCTCGTGCAGCGCTCGCCCCCGTTCATGGTCGCCGAGCTCGCGGTACGTCCAGGCCAGGGCATCGGACGCCAGCAGGATGTAGTGGTCATCGGCGAGCTGACGGAACCCTTGCAGGCTTTCCTCGAAGAGCGGCTGCGCCCGGCTCCAGTCACTCTCGTCGGTGGCGGCGGTAGCCAGCATGTACAGCGAGTAGGTCGCGCCCCACGCATCCTGGAGCTGGCGATGAAGCGCGAGCCCCTCCTCAGCCCATCGCCTCTCCTCATGACCATTGAGCGCCAGGACGGCCGCACCATTGAGGGCCCTGGCCCGAGCCGCCGTCGGGCGTTCGTCAGCACGGAGGGCGTTTTCGAGGCGAGGCCGGCCCTCCGCGACATACCCCCGCAGATACCAAAACCGAACCAGCGCGCCAGCCAGCTGCAACGTCAGCTGCGTCGCGCCCGATGCCTCGAACCAGTCAAGACCTGCGCGGAGGTTGTCGTGGTCACGCTCGAGCCGATCGAGCCATTCCCTGGGGTTGCCGCGCAGGTGCGGAAAGGCCGCCTCGGCGAGCGCCAGGAAGTGCTCGGCGTGGTGGCGCCTGATCTTCTCGGCGTCGCGCGACGCATCGAGTCGTTCGGCGGCGTACTCGCGGATCGTCTCGAGCATCCAGAAGCGACCATCTGCGTGGCGCACGAGGCTCTTGTCGACGAGCGACTGGAGCGTGTCGAGGTCAGCCTCAGTCACCCCCTCGGCGGCTTCGAGGGTGCAGCCGCTTCGGAAAACGGCGAGGCGGGCGAAGAGTGCCTGCTCCCTGGATGTCAGAAGTTCGTGGGACCAGGTGATCGTCGCGCGCAGCGTCTGCTGGCGGGGATCCGAGTCCCGACCGCCCTTCAACAGGTCCAGGCGTTTGGACAGCCGCTCGAGGATTTGCTTGGGCGCGAGAACGCTTACCCGGGCGGCGGCCAGCTCAAGGGCGAGGGGGAGGTTGTCGAGGCGCCCGCAGAGCTCGGCGATGGTCGCGTCGGGAGCGAGCTGGGCACGGGCGCAGAACAGATCGACCGCCTCGGGTGCGGCCAGGGGAGGGACGGGATACTCGACCTCTCCCCTGACCCGCAGCAGCTCGCGGCTGGTTGTGATCAGGCGCAGGTTGGGACAGGCCTCGACGAGCGCGGCGAGATCGGGTGCAGCTTTGACGACCTGCTCGAGGTTGTCGAGCACCAGGAGCATCTCGCGCTCCCCGATGTGGGCAGCGAGGCCGCTCGTGGCTCCGAGGATCTGAGCGATCGTCTCGGAGACGAGGGCGGGGTCTCTCAGCGCGGCGAGGCCCACCCAGAAGACCCCCGCCTTGAACTCGAGCACGCGCTCGGCGGCCACCTCGATCGAGAGGCGCGTCTTGCCGGTGCCACCTGGGCCTGTGAGGGTGAGCAGACGCGCTCCACCAGTGAGGAGCGCCGCGATCTCTCGAACCTCGCGCTCCCGGCCGACGACTGAGCTTGCCGGCCGGGGCAGGTTCGTGTTCGAGATCGTCCGCAGCGGCGGGAAGCGCTCGGGCCCGAGCTGGAAGATCCACACCGGCTCTGCGAAGTCCTTGACCCGGTGCTCGCCGAGATCGGTGAGGGGAAATGCCTCGCCCACGAGTAGGCGGGTCTCCCTTGACAGCAAGGCCTGACCACCGTGGCCGGCGGCGGCGATGCGCGCGCCCTTATGCACGTCGTCGCCCACGTAGCCCTCCGCGGCGAGATGGGGCGTGCCGGTATGGATACCCATGCGCACGCGGATGGGCCCGCTCGCAAGGGCCGCCTGGGCATCGCGTGCCGCGGCGAGGGCATTCGGGGCCGCCGCGAAGGCAACGAAGAATGCGTCGCCCTGGGTATCGACCTCGACCCCGCCGTGACGGACGAAGACCTCCCTCAGGAGGCGGCGGTGTTCCAGCAGCGCCCCGCTGTACCCCTCGGGGCCGAGCTCGTGTAGGAGCTTGGTCGATCCCTCGATGTCCGTGAACAGGAACGTGACGGTGCCTGTCGGAAGCTCGCGCATCAAGGGAGCATGATGCCCCAATGTGCAGGCTGCTTCGGCGGGAACGAGCGCCGGTTCGCAGTGGAACTCCCCCCGCGCCCCATCGCAGCCAGATCCTGGTCGCATCGGATCGGCGCGGGATCGCCTCCCATGGCACCGCCCGCCTACCGAACTACGCCGCCCTCGTCGAGGCGGGCGTCCTGGATCCGGCAGCTCGACCTCTCCAGGACGCCGGTCGACCGGCCCTCGCCGGGTTTGATGCGCACAACGGCTGGGGCCATCATCCCTGTCGGTCGCGACCGACTACGCGATCGAGACGGCCCGCTCGAGGCGCGACCAGGGCCCGTCAAGCGAGATCCGGACCGACGACGGCCGCTGAGCCCCCAAGTCGGCCAACCCCGACGCAGCTCGGGAGGACAGGGTCCAGGGTGAAGTGGTCCCGGGACCAACCGGAGTCGAGCCGCGTAAGGGACGGCAAAGTTGGGTGACGACGGGCTGCTGACATGCAGTCGGCGAGTCCTCCGTTCACGATCCTCCTCCCGGTACCCAGACGGTACTGAGCCTCGCGCCGTCGATCCGATAGTCGTAGATTCAGGACTGGTCACACCTTATGGCCCAGCATTTCCCGTGCCCGTCCGCGGCCCAGAAACGCACTTTGTGACACGGTAGTTTGGGTCTACTTGCGAGGACCGGGACCCTCGGAACATAGCCAACTGAACGCTGCTCCGGCGGCCACTGGCACGCTGGCCCCGTGGCCCGGCCTGGGCGATTTGCGAGCACGGATTCCCTCCCAAGGGCGTAGGCTGCTCAGCCACGGACCGGACCAACAGGAGCCATCGCGTGTCATCCAGCGATTCACCGCCGACCAACGAGCGGGTGGGAACGGTCACGCTAGCCTTCACCGACATCGAGGGCTCGACGAGCCGTACCGCGAGGACCGGAAGACCAGACGATCGAGTGTCAGGCCCAGAACACTTCCGAACATCGCCGTGTGCGCGACGAGCTGGACCGCCACGTTCTGACCGTCCGGAAACCACTGCCAGCCGAAGACACCGGCTAGGACGAAGAAGTTGGTGATCCAAAGGCCGAAGCCGGCAAGGCTCGCGACGACGACGATCGAGATGGCGGAGCGCGACAGTGCCGGCACCAGTGAGAGGACGGCGGCGACGGCGACGCCGTACATCATCGAGAGGGCCATGTGGACGACGAGGCCGGCGCCTCCCGCGGTCACGAGCGAGCTCGTTGGATCGAGGGCCGACTTCCCGACGGCGATCGCCCCGATCATCCGCAGTGGCATGAAGAACGCGTCGCCGCCGTTGAGGACGGCCGCGGCGATCATCTCGAACATCGCGAACGCGATGCCGGCGATGACACCTCCGACGATCCCGGCACGGAGCCAGGTGGCCGGCTTGATGGTGCGGGTCGAGAGGGCAGCGGTCGCCATTTCGGTTTCTCCCTGTCGTGGCCGGTGGTTGCCCCGACCGATTGCAAAGCCACCGTAGGCGGAGGTGAACCCACCGTCTGTGTTGTCGCTTACAGGGGCCGGTGGCGCCGAACGTGATCCTCGTTACGGTGCTGCCGGTCCGGAGCGCGTAGGCTCACGTCCATGCTCGCCCAGTCCAAAGCCCTGGAAGTCGGCCCGGTGGCAATCGAAGTGGCCGCGTCCGCCGGGCTGCTGTACCAGATGATTAGCGCGATCGGGCAGGGAGTCCAGCGGCCGGGCGAGCGCGCAGAGATCCTGGAACGGGAGGGGGATGCGCTCGTGGCCGACTTCTGGTCGATCGTCAGGCTGCCGTTCGGACGCTCTCGCGTCGTACGCACCCGCGAGGCCGTGAGGCTGTGGCCACCGGATCGGGTCGATTACGTCCATCTCGACGGACCCGTCCGGGGCCTCTGCGAGACGATCACGATCGAATCCCTGGGCGCCCGGCGCAGCCGCCTCATCTACCGGGGCACCTACCCGCGGGGCGGTTTGCCCAGGACCCTTGTCTTTCGGCTGCTGTCTCGGCCTGCCGTCGAGCATGCGATGCGCGTCCACTTCGCGGATCTTCGCGAGCGGGCGGAGGCGCGGGCGGCACGGAGCCGCCAGTTCCGGACCCCGCCGGTCGAAGCTGGCGGGTGATGACGCCTCGGATCGAGCTGCTCTGGTTCGACGGTTGCCCCAACCACGAGGCGGCTCGCGCGATGCTGAATGACGTGATCGGCGACCTGGTCCCCGGGACCCCGATCGTCGACATTGACGCGAGCGACGCGGTGGCGGACGAGGTCCGCTTCCCGGGGTCCCCGACGATCCGCGTTGACGGTCATGACATCCAGCCCGGGTTCGCCGACCCCGGTGACTACACTCCGCGGTGCCGCCTCTACCGGACCGAGCGCGGATTGCGCGGAGTGCCCGAGCGACACTGGATCGAGGAGGCGCTGCGCATCCAAGCCGTAGCGATTGACGCCCCAGCCAGCACGATCATCGCTGTCACTAGAGGGCTGTCGAGCTCGCGGCCGATCGCTGCCACACCGGCGAGGCCGATGACCGTCCCCAGCGCGCCCGCGCCGATGATCGCAGTGAGCTCAAACCCAGTGGGTCGAGGTCCCTCCTCCCTCCACCTGAACAGGTAGGCCGCCGCGAGGAACGGTGCCCCGGGCAGGAAGTGGAAGATAAGTCTGGTGCTCGCTGCCAGCACGAGCCACGCCGCCGCCACGCCAGCCGCTGCGCCCACGGCGAGTGCAACCGATGTCATTTTCATGCGCGCGCCAGCACGCCGAAGTACCGGAGCCGTCCATCTCGCACCGCCGTTCGGACGCTCTCGGCCACCGCGTGTGCCTGGGCCGCATCGAGACCCGTCCCGCCCGCGGTCGTCGCGCTCCCGGCGAGTAGCGCCAGGTCCAGGCCCATGTCGCGGGCCGCGATGGCCGCCAGCCTAACCCGCGCCTCCGACCGGTCGACGAGCGAGAGGATCGATCGCGTCAGGTCCCAGCGCCGCTCGACCCGAAAGCCTGCCGCCGGCAGCTTCGCCTCGAGCTCGCCCGGACGCCAGGCGTCGGTCACGCACAGCGCCGCGCCGAGCAGCCGATGGGCGGCCAGGGCGGGCACGGCGTCGGTTTCCACCTCGACGTCACTCATGACCAGGACTCCCCGTGGGCGGATCACGCGGGCGAGCTCGCACAGCACCGCCACCCGTTCCGTGGTGGACAGGACACACTCGGCGAGCACCCCATCGAACGTGCCGGCCTCGAATGGCAGCCCGGACAGCTCGGCCCGGCACCACCGGATCCGGCCGGGCGCGGACCGGGCCTCCGCCAGCGCGACCGCCTCGGCGCTGCCGTCGACCGCATCGACGGCGAGCCCGAATTCGTCGGCGGCCAGGCGGGCGCTGGCGCCCAGCCCGCAGCCGGCGTCGAGCAACGGTGATCCGGGCGCCAGCCCGGCGTTCCGCAGGAGTCGGCGCGTACTCGCGAGGCCACCGGGATGGAGCGAGTCGCCGACGAGCAGCTCGGCGAGTGGATTGCTGTACAGGTCGGAGCAGCAGGCGAGTACGGCGCCGGTCGCGGGCATCGGGTCGACCCAATCGACCGGCCGGGTCACGGGACCGGCCCCAGCACCGGGATGGCTCGCCCGCCGCGACGCCGCGCCGCCAGGCGCGCCTTTGTCTCCTCGCGGTAGCCCACCGTGTTGTAGGTGCAGAACGGGATCATCCGCCCATCGTCCTGGAGGATCCCGATGCAGCACTTCATCGCGCGCTTGACGTCGAACGTCCAGGGGTCGAGGAAGTCGCGCACTTGGACCATGAACACCCGTCGCGCGAGGTCGACGAGGGCCGGCAGGTCGAGGTCGCACGCGGTACACACGAAGCGGTCGGTCTTGGGGTCCCCGGGCACGGAACCCGCCGACCAGAGCCCCTCGAGCGAATGGAGGACGTCCTTGTCAATTCCGGGCATCGTCCGGTTCGTGATGTAGTCGAGGTAGTGGTCCACCTCGAGGACGCGGGGAAGCGGGATGACCTCGCCCTCATCGCCAAGGTACGCATAGGTGACCGAGCTGCACGTCGGCGAGCAGCAGGGGATCGGCACGAAGTCGCTGGCCCTGAACGTCTCGCCCCCGGATTCGAGCGCGCGGAGCACGTCGGGCACCGTCATCCGGCGCATCGGGTCGTGGTCGGGATGGCGTCCCGAGTGCGTCACGGGCTGGAACATCACGCCACGGACCGCGGGATGCTTCAACCCGAACTCCACGAGCGGGCCCACCTCGTGCTCGTTCACGTCCCGCTCGATCGCCGCGACCAGCACGACGTGGAGGTCCGCCTCGGCGAGTTTGTCGAGGGCTCGGAGCTTGGTCTCGAGCAGCGGCTCGCCCCGGATCGTCCGGTAGGTCTCGTCGGTGAGGCCGTCGAACTGGAGGTAGATCAGCGGGCGCAGCGCGGCGAACCGCTCGAACCAGGCCGGGTCGTTCGCGATCCGAAGGCCGTTCGTGTTGACCATGACGTGGGTGATGTCGCGCTTCTGGGCCGCAGCGATCATTTCGAGCAGGTCCGGGTGGATCGTGGGCTCGCCGCCCGAGAACTGGACGACCTCCGGGTGTCCCTCGAGCTCGACGAACCGGTCGAGCATCGCCTCGACCTCCGCCACGGTCAGGTTGAAGCCGGCCCCGGCGTTCGCGAAGCAGACCGGACAGTCGAGGTTGCAGGCCGTGTTGACCTCGATCAGCGCGAGGCAGGTGTGCTGGCGGTGCTCGGGGCAGAGTCCGCAGTCGAGCGGGCAGCCGTTCGCTGACTCCGTCGAGATGCGGGCAGGCACCTGCCCGGGCTTGTTGAACTTCGCCTGCTCCACGTACGCGCGGGCGTCCCCGTAGATCAGGCCCTCGAACCAGCCGTGCTCCGGGCAGCGCTTGCGCATGAACGCGCCGTCGTCGCGTAGCAGGACCTGGGCGTCGATGACCTTCCGGCACTCGGGGCAGATGGAGCGCGTGACCTCGTGGAGGATCTCGCCCTCGGGTCGGGGCGTGGGCGGGAGCGTGGGGAGCATGCGACCTCCTGGCGTGAGCGTCCACGATATCCGCCCCGCCCCGGCAAGCACCGTAAGCCAGGACACAGCGCCGACGCGGTGATGGCCTCACACTCGCGGCCATGTCCATGACTCAGCACGCCCCGGTCACCGTCGCGGCGTCGATCGTCGCGTCCGTCACCGGGGCTCAGATGGCCGAGGTCGACCGGCTCGCGATCGAGGCGTACGGCATCACGCTCCTCCAGATGATGGAGCAGGCGGGGTCGCATCTCGCCGAGGTCGTCCGCCTCGAGCTCGGCGGTTCGCTCATCGATCGGAGCATCGTCGTCGCCGTCGGGCCAGGCAGCAACGGCGGGGGTGGCCTGGTCGCGGCCCGCCACCTGGCCAACCGCGGGGCACGCGTCCGAGTCGTCCTGGCGCAGCCTGCGCTCCGGATGGCCGAGGCCGCGCGTCACCAGCTCGCGACGCTTCTCGCCATGGATGTGAGCTGCTGCGTCGCGACGTACGACCTTTCGGACGAGGAACTCAAGGCGGCATTCGCCCGGGCGGACCTCGTCGTCGACGCGATCCTCGGGTACAGCCTGCGCGGTGCCCCGCGCGGCGAGGCGGAGCGGCTCATCGGTTTCGTGGTCCGCTCCGGTCGGCCCGTCGTGAGCCTCGACATCCCCTCGGGCATGGATCCCGACACTGGATGCGCCGCCGGCGCCGTCGTATCAGCGACCGCCACACTCACGCTCGCACTGCCGAAGCTGGGACTCCTTGGGGAGGCGGGCGCGGCGCACACGGGGCGCCTCTATCTCGGCGATCTCGGCCTGCCGGCGGCCCTCTATGCTTCCCTCGGCCTGGACGTCGGCAAGCCGTTCGCCGCCGATCGCATCGTGACACTGGACCGCACAAGATGACGACACCCGCCGGGTCCCGTTCATTCGCCGAGAAGCTCGGCCTGCTCTCCGAGCTGACCCTGTTCGCCGGGCTGTCCGACGCGGACATGATGGCCATCGGTCACGCCACGACCATGACCCACTGCGTCCGAGGCCAGCAGATCCTCTCGCCCGACGACCCACCCGACCGCATCCACATCGTCAAGGCCGGCCGCGTGCGGGTCTACCGGATGAGCCCCGACGGCAAGCAGCTCACCCTCGACATCCACGAGAAGGGCACGATCCTCGGCGACATGAGCCTGCTCGGCCAGGACCGGCTGCCCGAGGCGTACGCCGAGGCGATCGACGAGGCGGTGATCTGTACGATCACGCCTGACGAGCTGCGGAAGCTCATCGAGCGCCACCCCATCATCGGGGTGAACATCATCCGCCACCTGTCGCGCCGGCTCCAAGCCGCCGAGCGCGAGATCGAGGCGATGGCGTACCAGCGCGTCGACCAGCGCCTTGCGCGGCGGCTCCTGGACCTGGGCCAGCGGTTCGGTGTGCGGACGGAACGCGGCACACTCATCGAGGGCCGCCTGACCCAGCAGGAGCTCGCCGAGATGGTGGGCACCACCCGCGAGACACTGGCCCATACCCTCGCCGACTTCCGCCGCCGGGGGCTGCTCGACACGGCCCACCACCAGGTCGTCATCCGCGACGCCGAGCGCCTGGCAGAGCTCGCCGACGGAGACGAGCTGGCATGATCCTCCGCCTCGATCGCTCCCTGGAAGGCGCGCTCGCGAAACGCGCCGACGGGCGTGTCCTCGTCATCGACGCCTACCGGACCTGGAATTGCGGCACCTGGGTCGGTGACCTAACCGCGAAGCTCGCAGAGGCGGCGCCCGGCGACGGTTTCACCGAACTCGCACCGGTCGACGGCGTCCCCGTGTACGCGAACGCCGGGGTCGTGAACCTGCTCGACACCGCGGGCGCCTCGCTCCACGGCGGCCGACTCTTCAGCGGCAACGGGCTGCGCGTCGAGCTCGACCGGCCAGAGCTCTGGATTGACTATCTCGAGTACCCGGGCGCCTGGGCCCCACGTGGGGAGGATCCGCTCTCGGCGTCCTGATTCAGGACCCGACCAGCCGAGGGTGGTCCCGCCTCCATGGCCGCCGAAGACGAGCGCCGGTCACGACGGGGTAATCAGGCAGCGGGCTCCTCCGCCACGGCGATGGCCATGAGGTGCTCGCCCTCGAGCCAGCGGCGCAACGACAGCAGAGCCGCGATCCCTTCGCCGGCCGCGCTGCCGACCTGCTTGGTGGAGCCCAAGCGCACGTCGCCCGCCGCGAACAGGCCGTCCATCGAGGTCCGGTACCGGTCGTCGGTCCGGACGAAGCCGCGCTCGTCAAGGTCGACCGTCCCGCGCAGGAATTGGGTGTTCGGGTCGAGGCCGACGAACACGAAGGCCGCCGCGGGCTCCAGCCGGATCTTCGAGCCTGTCGCGCCCTCGCGGGCCACGACCGCCCCCAGCCGCCTGTCGCGACGCTCGAACTCGACCGGCTCGGTCCCGGTCAGGACCGAGATTCGGGGATGCGCGAGCACCTTGTCCCGGACGAAGTCACTCGCCCGGAGCTCGCCCCGGGTCAGGATCGTGACGTGGTCCGCCAGCCCGGCCAGGAACAGCGACTCCTCGAGCGCCGAGTTGCCACCGCCGATGACGAGGAGTTCCTTCGCGCCCCGGTAGAAGGGGCCGTCGCAGGTGGCGCAGTAGTGCACGCCGAGGCCGATCAGGCCGTCCTCGCCGGGAATCCCGAGTCGGCGATAGCGCGACCCGGTCGCCACGAGAACGGCGTCGCCGCCGTACATGTCGCCGCTCGCGGTCGTGAGGATGACGCACTTGGGGTCCCGCATGACGCCCCTGACCTCGACCGCGGACAGCAGCTCCACGCCGTAGCGGCGGGCATGGGCGACCAGGCGCTCGGCAAGCTCGGCCCCGCTGATCCCGTCGGGGAAGCCCGGGTAGTTGTCGATTCGGTCGGTCGTCCCGGCCTGTCCGCCGAGGCCGCCGCGCTCGATCACGAGCGCCTCCATGCCCTCGCGAGCGGCGTAGATCGCCGCCGACAGCCCGGCCGGACCGCCGCCGATGATGACCAGGTCGTACATCATTCGGCGCGCCTGGAGCTGCAGCCCGAGCTTCTCGGCGAGCTCCGAGTTCGACGGTTCGAGCAGGTGCGAGCCATCCGGGAACACGATCGTCGGGATCGTCCGACCACCGCCCTGAAGCTGCTCGACGAACTCCCGCCCGGCTTCGTCCGTATCGATGTCGACCCAGGCGTACGGGACCCGCTGCTCGTTGAGGAACGCCTTCGAGCGGCGGCAGTCGGGGCACCAGGGCGCCCCGTAGACGGTGATCTTATCCATCGCTCCCTCGTGGCGGCACCCGCCGACATTCATCGCAGCGGGCGCCGGCCTCCATCTTCATCGGGCAGCTCGGCAGTGGATGTATGGCAGATCACATCCGCGACAGTGGTGCGCCACGAAGATACGCGTATGAACTGGCTCAGATCGCTTGGCGGCGCGAAGACCGCCTGTCCACATCTTCCGAACTCCGTTGCGGCTTCGTCGGGGTCGCGCTGCCAGGAGTGCGGCAGCAGCTACAACCTTCGCCTATGCGCGACGTGCGGGCATGTCGGCTGCTGCGAGTCCCAGGCCGGAGATGCGAGACGTCACGCCCTCTCGGAGGGTCACCCGGTCATCATCTCGATGCCCGTCGGCAGCGGCTTCACCTGGTGCTATGCCGAGAATTCCTACGTCGGGTGACGCCTCCGTTTCCAGGAACCGGCCGAACGGTCGCGCCGTCACCCTAGCGCCGTCACCCCTCGTCTTGGGATCGCATCGGGTTGTGGGACGCCATCCAGGTCCGATCAGCAGCGATAGATCCCACGACTTGCGGAAGACAAGCCTTGCAGTGCGGCGCTGAAGCTCGGCGAGGGTCGGCTCCATCGTCCATCCCCAAGGCCCCGACTCTCCTCTGACATGGGACTCCCTAGCGCCGGATTGACAACTCTTGTGGCATTTGGAGGACAAGGACTCTACCCTCGCGGGGAGCTATCGGCCGCCGTCGGAGAGTTTCGGCACATCTGCACACCACGCGAACCGGTCGACTCCGCCGAGGATAGAAGGCGCCCTCGTCTGCGCCTAGAGACGGTCGCCCGGGTTGGAGTCACGGGTGGCAGCGAGGGCGCGCGCAGCGGCGTTGCCCGACGCGTAACGACGAAGCATCGCCGGACTCCGCCAACCCATGAGCGACATGATCTCCCCGTCAAGGGTCTCTGACGCCTGATAGGCGTTCGCGACGAAGTGGCGGAAGCTGTGGGGGTGGAGATGCGGCAGGCCTGCCTCCTTCGCCCGCCGGATGACAACCTGGGCAATCCCTGACTCGGTCATCCGCCCCTTCGTTCCGAGCCAGAGCGCCTGTTCGGCGGCGCGCTCGTGCTTCCGACGGACGACGAGGTACCGATGGAGCGCCTGAGCCGCCCGGTTGCCGGTCCCGACGGTCCGGCGGATCCGGCCTTTACCAAAGACGCTGATCTGGCGGTTCGCGAGATCGACGTCCTCCAAGCGGAGCCCGGCGATCTCAGCGAGCCGGACGCCGGTACCCATGAAGACCCGCAGAATCGCCGCGTCCCGGCGAGCCGTAGAGTCGCGGCCCACGCAGACGGCCAGGAGGGCCTTCAGCTCGTCGGCGGTCGGGATCGGGGCACGGTCCTCGGGCACCCGCGGCGGGCGCATGTGGGCCATCGGATTGAGCTCGATCAGCTCCTCCTCGGCGAGGTAGCGGAAGAACCGCAGGAGTGAGCGGTAGCGGTTGGCGGCAGTCGCCGCGCTCCAGTGAGTCAAGAGCTCGGCGATGAACGCCTCGATGTCCGTCCGTCGAATCGCGTTCGCGTCAAGCGGGCGGCCGGTGGCGGCCAGGAAGTCGGTGAGGCGCGCCGTCGCTTCGAGATACGTCTCCTTGGTCCGGGCTGAGAGGTTCTCGGCATCGAGGCTGATCGCGAAGCCTTCGATCAGGAATGGGAGGTCCCCGCCGTGCGTGGTATCGTCTGCGCCGTGAGTGCTCCGTCTACCCATCAGAATGCCTCGGATCGGTCGTGCGGCGCCAGTTTCGGCGCCGGACAAGCAGACGCTATTGCGCCAGCGAAGTCAAGACTCAATCGGCACTTTGAGCAAGCAGACGCTCCATTCACGAGGCGCACTGAGCGGGAGTAACTCAGTTGGCAGAGTGTCTGCTTCCCAAGCAGAATGTCGCGGGTTCGAATCCCGTCTCCCGCTCCATTTCCCGCTTACGACCGGCAACAGCACTCTAACTGGGTGCCTTCTGTCCGCTTCGTTACCGAGCCGGGCTGGCACAGCGCTCTACCGCAGTGGTTCTGTCCGAACCCCCTGCTACCCGGCCTTCGGGGAGACGGGCTTCCTGCCGACCCGTCCTCGGACTACGGTCGATACTGGGATTGTGTCCGCCCTCGCCCTGACCCCAAATCACCGACGCCTCACCACGCTGCGCCTGACCGCCCAGCACATTGGCGATCGCGAGTTCGCGACACCTGCCGAGGCCGTCCGCTGGATGCTGGCCCTGCAGGCCCAGGACTTGCCTGGCCTGAAGTGGTCCGTCGGCCTCCGCTACGCCGGGGCGACGATGGTCGGCGTGAACGCAGCCCTCGATGCCGGCGCGGTCGTGCGCTCTTGGCCGTTGCGCGGCACGCTCCACCTCGTCGCGGGCGAGGACCTGGGCTGGCTCCTGGCGCTCACGGGGCCCCGGATGATCGTGTCCACCGCGGGTCGGCGGGCCGCTCTGGGGCTCACCGAGGCCGACCTGGAGCGCGCCCGGGTGATCGTCAGCACCGCGCTGAGCGGCCGCCGGGCGCTATCGCGAACGGCCCTCCTGGCCGCGCTCGACGCGGCCGGCGTCAATACCGCCGGCCAGCGCGGCTACCACCTGCTCGGGTACCTCGCCCAGACCGGCACGCTCGTCCTCGGCCCGACCGATGGTCTGCAGCAGACGTTCGTGCTGCTCGACGAGTGGGTGAGGCAGCCCGCCCGGCGGTTGGAGCGGGACGAGGCGCTGGGGGAACTCTCCCTGCGGTACTTCCGGAGCCACGGTCCGGCCACCGCTCGTGACCTCGCCCGGTGGTCCGGGCTGACCCTGGCAGACGCGCGCCGCGGGTTAGTGGTCTGCGGCGGGAAGCTCGCGGCCCTGGAGCTCGATGGGGTCACCTACCACCTCGCCCCGGAGGCCGAGGTGCGGCCCCCGTCGGCCGCCCGCGTGCACCTTTTGCCTGGGTTCGACGAGTACCTGCTGGGCTACGGGGATCGCAGCGCAGCCCTGGCGCCCGAGCACGTCGCGGCCGTCGTCCCCGGAAGTAACGGCCTGTTCAAGCCCACGATCCTGGCGGATGGCGTGGTCGTGGGCACCTGGAGACGGACGATCACGGCCCGCGAGATCGCGATCGAGCCCGTCCCGTTCGGGCGCCCGTCGAGTTCAGTCCGGGCGGGGCTTGCCGGGGCGGCGCAGGCATTCGGTACGTTCCTCGGTCGGCCGGCCCGACTCATCGGACCCTAGTCCGATACCCACGGAGCGCGCCATGCTCCCGTCGTGCTACGGCGTTACGGTGACGACCGAGAACATGCCTGCCTTGAAGTGGCCCGGGATGTTGCAGACGAAAAGATAGGTGCCGGGCTGGCTGAGATCGACGGTCCGCGCCTGTGTCTTTCCGGGGTCGATGTTCTCGGCATCGCTGACGAGGGCAATGCCCGGGCCGTCCTCGACGATACGGCCGTTCTTGTCGACCGGGTAGGCAGAAGGTGCGAGGTCGCTCTTGAAGACCAGCAGCTCGTGCTGGATGGTCCCGAAGTTGGCCGCCTCGAGGTTGACCGTGCCGGCCCTGATCGTGGCAGGCGCGGCGATGTGCCACTCGCTCAACGCTGCCGGGATGTACGCCTGTTCCCCGGAGGGCGGCGTTACGGTGACGACCCTGAACATCCCCGCCTTGAAGTGGCCCGAGATGTTGCAGACGAAGAGATACGTGCCGGGCTTGGTCAGATCGACGGTTCGCGCCTGTGTCTTCCCAGGGTCGATCTTGTCGCCGCGGCTGACGAGGGAGATGCCGGGGCCGTCCTGGATGATGTCGCCGCTGTTCGCGACCGGGTAGGCCGACGGGGGGAGGTCACTCCTGAAGACCAGCAGCTCGTGCTGGATGGTCCCGATGTTCGTGATCGAAAAGTTCACCTGGCCGGCCAACATCGACGTTGGGAGTCCAACGCTCCACTCGCTGACATAGATTGCAGTCCCCGCAGCCGGGACACCGATCGGCTGGGCGGTCGATCCGGGCGTCGGTGCCGCGCTGGAGAGGGACGTGGGCTCGGCCGTCGGGCCGGACGTCGGCCCGGACGTCGGCTGGGATGTCGCAGCTGCCGCGACGGCCGAGGGCGAGACGGCAGGCTGATACGTCCAGTCGGGCGTATTCGAGGCGCTCGTGCAGGCGCTGAGCAGAAAGGCCGCCGCAAGGGCAACCGCCCTCCGACCGTTGAGAGCGAGTCGATCCACTGAAACCTCGCAAATCTGTGGCCGTGGGCTCTGATGCCCTCAGCTTGTTGATTGTCTCACGTCGGCAGGACCGACGATGCCATTCGGCGTACGGATTCGAGCCTTTCCGCTGCCACGCGACCATGACTACTCGCGGTTCGCTCCGCGATCCACGCTCGCGCCGCAACCATCACCAGCTCAATACATCCCAACGGGATAGGCTGGAAGCCATGCAGGCGAAGAAGATCGTGGTCGACGATCTCATGCAGCACGGCTACGCGTACCACTTGACGGAGCCCGAGGGCGAGAACTTCGATCCCAACTTCAAGCCTGAGCTCACTCCTGCCGAGATGCTGGCGCTGGGTATCTTCGGCGGGAAGTACATGACCGAC
>JBBRIM010000003.1:0-29088 GCA_038221095.1 Candidatus Limnocylindrales bacterium | reverse complement strand
GTCTGCCCCGCTGGCTGACGGAGCGGGCCGGCATCCAGGTCGAGGACCTGCGCCGCAGGCAGCGCCTGGGCGTTGATCTCGACTCGCCGCTCGATCTCGTCCTGCTCGGCCGGCGGGGTCGGGCCATCGATCCGGGTCCGCATCCGGAGGATGAACTCGTGCTCGAGCGCCTGGCCGGCGTCAGGCGCGTGCTGGCCGACCCACGGGCAGAGCTCTTGGTTGGCGGGCGGACCTCGGCCTCGGTCCTCGGCTGGCTGGAGCGAACGGCCCGCTGCCGGGTACGGGCGTTCGTCGAGGAGCGCGGGTTGCGCGCGTCCGGACGGCTGGCCGGCGAGGCTGGGCAGCGGCCGCCACGCTCGGTCCTGGGCAGCCTGCTTGATCGCGACGGGCCCGCAGCCTTCGGTCCACTCCTGGCCGACTTTGGCGACGCCGCCCTCGTTGATAGCCGGGTGCTGCTGGCACATCGCCTCGGCCCGGACGAATCGTGCTGGCCCAGCGCCGAAGAACGGTTCGCGTCCGACCTGCTCGACCCAACCCCAATCTCCGACGCCTGGCTGGCCGAGCTGACAACTGCCGCGGCGAGGGCCCCGATCCCGGTCCTGCTCGGTGGCCACACCCTTGTCGGACCGGGCATCCGCCTCGTGGCCGGACGATGACCGAGCGAACTCCATTCGAGGCGGGCCTGCGCCGAACATCCCCGCCCGGTCCGCTGCCGACCGAGAGCGAACCGGCCCTGCTCGCCCGGATCCGGGCCGAGATCGCGGCCGATGGGCCGTTGACCTTCGAGCGGTTCATGACGATTGCCCTATACGACCCTGACCACGGCTACTACCGGGGCCAGACGGATCGGCCCGGCCGGGCCGGCGACTTCCTGACGGCGCCCGAGACGCATCCGATCTTCGGGGCCGCAGTGGGCCGCCAGCTCGATGCCGTCTGGCGGCAGCTGGGCCGCCCGGATCCGTTCGTCCTGCGCGAGTACGGTCCGGGATCGGGAACGCTGGCTGCCACGATCCTGGGCGGCCTGCGCGGCGACCGGTCGGAACTGGCCGAGGCACTTGCCTACGAACCCGTCGAGATCAACGCCCATCGGCGGGCCGAGATCGGGGCCAGGCTTGCTCCCCTCGGGCTGGCCGTGACGGAGATGCCGTCCACCCGGTTCGTCGGTGCCGTGGTTGCCAACGAGTTCCTTGATGCCCTGCCGGTCCACCGCGTCGAGGGGCGCGCCGGCCGGCTGCTCGAGCGCTTCGTCGACTGGGAGCCGAGCGCCGGGATCCTGCTGGAACGAGCGGGCGAACCGTCCACCCCGGCCCTGGCGGATCGTCTCGGCCGGGACGGCGTAGTGCTGGCGGAGGGCCAGGTGGCCGAGGTCTGCCTGGGCCTGGAACCTTGGGTCAGGACGGTCGCGGCGGGACTCGCACGAGGGCTCGTGCTGGTCATCGACTACGGCCACCCGGCGTCCGTGCTGTACGACCCGGCCCGGATCGGCGGCACCTTGCGGGCGTACGCCGGCCAGCGTGCCCACGCCGACCCGTTCATCGCCATCGGCCGCCAGGACCTGACCGCGCACGTCGACCTGACCGCCCTGGCGGACCTCGCGATCGACCACGGGCTGGACCGCATGGTCGACCTGAGCCAGGCCGAGTTCCTGATTGCCTGCGGGCTCGAGGAGCTGCTCGAGCGAATCCGGGCCAACCAGGCGACCTCGATCGAGGAATGGCTGGCCGTCCGCTCGGCGGTCGCCCGGCTCCTCGACCCGGCCGCGCTCGGTGCCTTCCGGGCTGTCCTGCTGGGGCGCGACCTCGGCCCCGGCTTCTCGGCCGGCACGCCTCGGCCGGGCCGGCAGCAGCCTGGTTGTGTGCCCGATTAGGGCATTCGCCTTATTGCCCGGGCAATTGGCCAGCGATCAGGCTCATTGAGGCGCTGGGCACGGCGCCACCGCCGAGGGATCGGCCGCGAACTGCACGCGCGCTCGACGCGGCCGATCCCTCGATTCTTCCGCTGAACGTTCCGCCCGAACGCGGTTCGCTTTGGCGCCCGGCGCGGATCGCCGATCCTCCCGAACGACGATCCGCGCTGTGGCGCGCCCGCCGGAGCGTGGCAGGCCCGCCTGCTGCGCTGGCGAGAGGGTCCGCGAGCCCCCTGCCCCGGCGCTCCGCGCTAGAATGCCGAGACGTGACCGTGCCCCCGAAGTGCGCGTCCGCGCTTGCCCGACCTGCCACAGCGAGGATCAGTTGACCGGGATCTGGTACATCGTCGGGTTCGCCTTCGCCGGCGTCTCGTTCGTGTTCCTCACAATCGGCGCGGCCTGGCTGATCTCCCACCGCAACCGGGGCGACGTCCACAAGGGCCTGCCCTACGAATCCGGGATCGATACGTACGGCGACACCCACGGTCGGTTCGGGCTGTCGTTCTACATCTACGCCCTGCTCTTCGTGGCCTTCGACATCGAGGTGATCTTCATCTACCTCTGGGCGATCGTCTTCCGGAGCGTGCTCCTGGGCGGCTTCGTGAGCATGCTCCTGTTCGTCGGGATCCTCCTGCTCGGGCTCGCCTACGCCTGGCGCAAGGGAGTCCTGACGTGGCGCTGACCCCCGAGCCGGGTGCGGCCGGCAACCTGCCCGCGGTCGTCTCCGAGCGGCGCGACCTGATCGATCCGATCGTCGTCCCGAACACCCTCTGGCAGTCGACCAACCCGATCGCCTACAACGGCGGCCAGGAGTCGGAGATCACCCACCTGCGCGAGTTCGAGGCGTCGGGCGCCGGCCGGCGCGACAACGCCCGCTGGGCCGGACCGCTCGAGGTGATCCCAACCAAGGCCGACATCGTCCTGGACCTGATCCGGGCGAACAGCCTGTGGCCGCTCCTGTCGGGGCTGGCCTGCTGCGCGATCGAGATGATGTCGGCGGCCACCAGCAAGAACGACATGGACCGCTGGGGGATGTTCCCGTTTCGGGCGTCGCCCCGCCAGGCCGACGTCCTGATCGTGGCCGGGACATGCACCACCAAGATGGCTGGGCCGCTGGTCCGCCTGTGGGAGCAGATGCCCGAACCGAAGTGGTGCGTGGCGATGGGCGATTGCACCTGTTCGGGCGGCCGCTACAAGCGCAGCTACAGCACGATCCAGGGGATCGACCGGATCATGCCCGTCGACGTCTACGTGCCCGGCTGCCCGCCCCGGCCCGAGGGCCTGATCTACGGGATGATGAAGCTGCAGCAGCTGATCAAGGATCGGCGCGGCCACTGGCCGGAGCGGGCAATCGGCCCGACCGTGCCCCAGGACCTGTAATGGACCCGGCCCTGCGTCGCCGCCTCGAGGCGCGCTTCGGCGAGCGCCTGGCCGGACCGATCCGGCAGCGCCATGACGAGACCGAGATGCGGATTGCCCCGGGTGACGTGCCCGAGGTGATGCTGGCCCTCCACGACGAGTCGGAGTTCCGGTTCCAGCTGCTGTCCGACCTGGCCGGGGTGGACACCGGCACGGCCATGCAGGCGGTCTATCACCTCTGGAGCGATACCTCGGGCGACTGGCTCCGGGTGATCGCCGACGGCCTCTCCCGCGACGACCCACGGGTCCCCTCAGTCACCTTCCTGTGGAAGGGCGCCGAGTGGATGGAGCGCGAGGCCTACGACATGTTCGGGATCACCTTCGAGGGCAACCGCGACCTGCGCCGGATCTACATGCCGCCCGACTACGCCAGCTTCCCGCTGCGCAAGGACTTCTACCTGGCCGACGATGCCTCGCGCTCGCCTGCCGGCGGGGTCCGCCACATGGAGCAGACCCACAGCCCGACCAACGCCGGCGCCGACGGGCGCATCCGCCAGGCTCCGGCGGGCTGACCATGAGCCAGACCCGGAACGCATTCGACATCCCGGCGCACGCCTCGGCCGACGACCCTCGGGTCACCCTCGACGAGCAGATCGGCGTCTTCGAGCCGATCCCGCCATACCCGCCCCGGACCGAGCGCGAGGCCGAGTTCTACACCCTCCGCGACGGCGAGATGTTCGTGAACATGGGGCCCCAGCACCCCTCGACCCACGGTGTCCTGCGGGTTGTCCTGAAGATCGACGGCGAGAAGGTCGTGGACCTCGACCCGGTCCTGGGCTACCTCCACCGGGGCGTCGAGAAGCTGTGCGAGAACGCCGACTACCACCAGGCGATCTGCTACACCGATCCACTCGAGTACATCAGCTCGCTCTTCTGCGAGTGGTCACCGGTGATCGCCTTCGAGAAGCTCCTCGATGTCCAGGTGCCGCGCCGGGCCGAGTACATCCGGGTCCTCTCCGGTGAGCTGAACCGGATCGCCAGCCACGCCCTGTTCATGGGCTGGTTCGCCCTCGACCTGGGTGGCCTGACCCCGATCCTGTGGAGCTTCATTGAGCGTGACGAGATCGTCGAGATGCTGGCCGCCCTGACCGGTCAGCGGATGCTGTTCAACTACTTCCGGATCGGCGGCGTCAACGGCGACCTGAACCACGAGTTCATGAGCCGGCTGGGCACCTGGATGAGCAAGGCCACGGCCCAGATCGACTCGAACCAGGCACTCCTCAACGAGAACGAGATCTTCGTCCGACGGGCCCGCGGTCTGGGCACGATGGATACGGCCACCGCCCTCGGAATGTGCATGACCGGGCCCAACCTGCGGGCGACCGGAGTGCCGTTCGATATTCGCCGGGCCCACCCGTACAGCGTCTATCCGGAGCTCGAGTTCGACATTCCATCTCGGACCGAGGGCGACTGCCTGGCCCGCTACCTCCTCCGGATGGACGAGATCAGGCAGAGCCTCCGGATCATCGACCAATGCCTCCACCAGATGCCCGACGGTCCGGTGATGGCCAAGCTGCCCCGCCTGATCCGACCCCGGCCGGGGCGGGCATACGCCGCGATCGAGGGCCCGCGCGGCCAGTACGCGACCTATGCGATCAGCGACGGCACGGATCAGCCCTACCGGATGCGGATCCACGACCCGAGCTTCATCCATCTCCAGTCGGTCGGGCTGCTCACACCGGGCAACCTGATCGCCGACACGATGGCGATCATGGCCTCGCTCGACCCGATCATGGGCGGGGTGGACAAGTAGATGGCGATGGTCGGACGGACCTGGGACCGGTTGACGATCCCGGGCAAGATCCTGGCGGTCGTCGTCCCGCTCGGGGCGCTACTGACCGCGGCGCTGGCCCTCCTGATCGCCCTGATCGGGGGCGCCGTCGTCCAGTTCCTGGGCGACAACCTGCCGCTCGTACGGTTCCTGGTGGCCGCGACGGCTGTGCTCCTAATGACCATCCCGAGCGCCTTCCTGATCATCTACATGGAGATGAAGGTGATCGCGCTGATGAACCTGCGCTACGGCCCAGACCGGGTCGGGCCGTTCGGCTCGGCGCTCTCGGTGGTGCACGGCCTGAAGGTCCTGATGAAGGAGGACTTCACCCCCACCGGGGTGGACGTTCCGGTCTTCACCCTGGCCCCGGTGGTCGTCTACATGTCCAGCGTGATGTCGCTCCTGGTCTTGCCATTCGCCCCGGGCCTGTTCGGCCAGGACTTCAACATCGGCCTGCTCTTCTTCTTCGCGATGGGCGGCCTGTCGGTGGTCGGCCTGCTGATGGCGGGCTGGTCAAGCTTCAACAAGTACTCGCTCCTGGGCGGCCTGCGCTCGGCGGCCCAGATCGTCAGCTACGAGATCCCGCTGGCCCTGTCGGTCGTGGGAGTGGTCCTGCTGGCGGGGACAATGAGCCTCAACAAGATCGTCCTGGGCCAGGCCGGCAGCGTCTTCGACTGGTACGTCTGGCGCCAGCCGCTGGCCTTCGTGATCTTCTTCATCGCGGTCACGGCCGAGGCCAACCGAACCCCGTTCGACCTGACCGAGGCCGATTCGGAGATCGTGGCCGGCTTTGCCACCGAGTACTCCGGGATGCGCTTCGGGTTCTTCTTCTTTGCCGAGTACGTCAACGTGTTCATCGCCTCGGGCCTGACCGTGGCCCTCTTCCTGGGCGGCTGGAATGCCCCGTTCAACTGGCCTCTCCCGGTGACCGTCGGGCTGGATCCGGGCGGCCTCGGAATCGGCCTGCTCCTCCTGATCGCCCTCGGTCCGCCGCTGGCGATCGTCGTGCTCGGCCTGCCGTTCTACCTGCTCAACAGCCGGATCAAGCTGTGGCAGGCCCTGGTCATCGGCTTCGTCCTATTCAACCTGGTCGCCGTGGGCGCCGTGCTCGGCCTGGCCTTCCTGAGCTTCGACTGGGTGGTCGGGCTGCTCTGGTTCATGGGCAAGACCTACGTCTTCGTGTTCACCTTCGTGTGGATGCGGGGCACCCTGCCCCGGGTCCGGATCGACCAGTTGATGGGCTTCGCCTGGAAGTGGCTGCTGCCAGCGGCCATGCTCAACCTGTTCGTCACGGCCTTCGCCATCCTGGTCCTGAAGCGATGAGGGCCCGATGAGCCTGATCCCCGGCCTCGGCATCGTCCGGGGCATGGCCCTCACCCTGCGCCGCTTCTTCCAGCCCAAGGTCACCCACCTCTACCCCGAAGATCCGGCCGACATCTCGCCCAAGTTCCGGGGCCGGCTGCAGCTGCTCTACGACGAGCACGGCACGCTCAAGTGCGAGACCTGCTTCCAGTGCGCCCAGGCCTGCCCGATCGAGTGCATCGACATGGGTGGCGTCGACACCAAGGGTCGCTACGCCGTCCACTGGGGTGCCTCGGAGACGTACGGAGAGCGGCGCGAGGAATCGGCCCTGCGGCGGGCCGGCCGGACCGTCCCCGACGTGGCCTACGAGCACTGGAATGCGATCGACCTGGGCCCGGTCGATGCGATCCTGCACGACGCCGACCACGACCCGGGGCGGCTCCTCGAGATCCTCGAGGCGACCCAGGCCGCCTACGGTTACCTGCCGGTCGCGGCGCTCAAGCGGATCAGCTTCGGCACGGGTGCCTGGTACGCGATGGTCTACGGCACGGCCAGCTACTACGACCACCTCCGCTTCGAGCCCCCGGCCGCGAGCTCAAGCGGGGCCACCCCGACGGGCCGCGGGCGGGCCGAGGCCGACTACCTGGCCGGGCTCGACCTGGTGACGGGCAGCGGCTCGAAGCGCCCGGCCGGCCGGGCGAACTGACGATGACCAGGCTGCTCAAGACGCCCGCCGGCTGGCCCCGCCTGCTGCTCGCCCGGGCCGACGCGACGGACCCGACGGACCTCGATGTGGCGGTGAAGGCGGGCGCCTTCGGCGGCCTGAAGAAGGTCGTGCGCTCGCTCGCGCCGGCGGCCGTCGTGGCCGAGATCCGGGCGGCCGGCCTGCGCGGCCGGGGCGGGGCCGGCTTCCTCACCGCCGACAAGTGGCAGCTGGCAGCCAGCACCCCGGCCGATCGACGCTACGTGGTCGCCAACGGCTATGGCGCAGACCCGGCGGCCAGAACTGACCCCGTCCTCCTGGAACTCGACCCGTATGCGGTGATCGAGGGGCTGGCGATTGCCGCCTGGGCGATCGGCGCCGAAACGGCCTACATCGCCGTCCGGGCCACCGAGACCGAGGCGATCCGGCGGCTCGAGGCGGCGCTCGGGGCGGCTGAGGAGGCCGGCTTCATCGGCGCCGACGTGCTCGCCAGCGGACATCCCATCTCGATCGAGCTCCGTCGGGTCCAGGGTGCCTACATGCTGGGCGAGGAAACCGTCCTGCTCAAGGCCCTCGAGGGCAAGCGCGGCCAGCCGGAGCAACGCCCGCCGTATCCCGCCGAGCGCGGCCTGTTCGGCCGTCCGACCGTCGTCCAGAACGTCCAGACCCTGGCCCTCGCCGCCTGGATCCTGCGCGAGGGAGCGGCCGCCTTCCGGGCGACCGGCAACCGCGACGCGCCGGGCACGATCCTCGTCCACGTCCGGGGGGCTGCCGGGGCGGGAATTGCAGAGGTCCCCCTGGGCACCCCGCTCCGGGCGATCCTCGGGCTGGTTGGCGCGGCCCGCAGCGCGCCGCCGCCCAAGGCGCTGCTCGTTGGCGGGCCGTCGGGCGGACTCCTGCCGGCCGACCTGCTCGACACGCCCTACTCGTTCACCGACCTGCGCGACGCCGGTGCCCACGTCGGCTCGGGCTCGGTGGTGGCCACCGCCGTCGATGTCGACGTGGTCGAGCTGGCCGAGCTGCTCACCCGGTTCTGTGCCGCCGAGGCCTGCGGAAAGACCATCCCCTGCCGGATCGGCACGCGCCGGATCGAGGAGATCGCCACCCGGATCAACGCGGGTACACCCAGGCCGACCGATGCCCAACTGCTGACCGACCTGTCGGCCGACATCGTGGCCAGCGCCCTGTGCGATCACGAGCGGTTGGCGACCCTTCCCATGTCGAGCGTGATGCGATACTTCCGACCCGAGCTGGACGCAAAGCTCCAGCCCGTGGCGCAGCAGACCACCGATCGTCAGCGGGTCGCCGTTGCCGACGGCGAGCCGGCTCACTGAGGCCCCGATCCCGATGACCGACCTGATCGCGCGTCCCGCCCCGCCGCCCGACGAGACGCTCGCCGAGCGGCTGCTCACGACCCAGGCGCCCCAGCGTCCGCAGTCCAGCCCGGTCATCCGGGTCGAGGTGGACGGCCGGCTCGTCGAGGGTCGCGCGGGCCAGACGATCCTGGAGGTCTGCCGCGACAACGGGATTGAGATCCCGACCCTGTGCTACGAGCCCAAGCTGCCCGGCTTCGGCGCCTGCCGGATGTGCGTCGTCGAGGTCGAGGGCGAGGAGCACCCGCCGATCTCCTGTTCGCGCTCGGCCGAGGAGGGCATGAAGGTCGCCACCGAGACGGAGACGGTCCGCCGCCTTCGGGCGACCAACCTCGAGCTGATCTTCAGCGACCACAACGCGTACTGCCTGCCGCCCTGCCAGAACAAGTGCCCCAGCCATATCGACATCCCGGGCTTCCTGAAGCAGAACGCCGAGGGCAACTGGCGCGAATCGAGCCGGATCTTCAAGCGGACCATCCCCTTTCCTTCCGTCCTCGGGCGGGTCTGCCCGGCGCCCTGCGAGGAGCACTGCCGGCGCGACGAGGTGGACGAGGCGATCGCCATCCGGGACAGCCACCGCTACGCCGGGGACCAGGTCATCAAGGCCATGCTCAACGATGGGATCGATCCGCCGATCCCGTTCGAGATCCAGCCCAAGACCGGCCGCCGGGTGGCCGTGATCGGCTCCGGACCGGCCGGTATGTCGGCCGCCTACTACCTCCTGATCGCCGGCCACGACGTGACCGTCTTCGAGCGTGACGCAGCTCCCGGCGGGATGCTCCGCTACGGCATCCCGCAGTACCGACTGCCCAAGGTGGAGGTGCTCGAGGCCGAGTACGAGAGCGTCACCCGGCTGGGCGGCCGGATCGAATGCAACCAGGGCCTCGGCCGCGACTTCAGCCTCGACGACCTGCAGGGCCAGGGCTTCGATGCCGTCCTGATCGCGATCGGCTGCTATGACACCAACAAACTGGGCATCCCCAACGAGGACGCCGATGGCGTGCTCGACGGCCTCGAGTACCTCAAGACCGCGACCCTCGGGCTGGAGTACCCGGGCCACGCCGGGAAGCGGATCGTGGTCATCGGCGGAGGCTTCACCTCGATGGACTGCACCCGGACCTCGGTCCGCCAGGGTGCTGCCGAGGTCACCCTCGTCTACCGCCGCGACATGAAGGACATGCCCGCCTCGGACGAGGTCCACGAGGCGATCGAGGAAGGAGCGACGGCGATCTTCCAGGCCGCCCCGACCCGGGTCCTGGCGGGCCCCGACGGCAAGGTGACCGCGGTCGAGTTCATCCGCAACAAGCTGGGCGAACCGGATGCGTCGGGCCGGCGCCGGCCCGAGCCTGCGCCCGGCACCGAGTTCACGATCGAGTGCGACCGGGTCCTGCTGGCGATCGGCCAGGGTCCGGATCTGACCTGGTTCGGACCGGGCTCGGACGGGCTGCAGGCCACCAAGCAGCGCCGCCTCAAGGCCGATGCGGTCACCTTCGAGACCGGCCGGGCGGGCGTCTTCGGGACGGGCGATGTCCGGATCGGAGCCGCCACGGTTGTCGCCGCGATCGCCGAGGGCCGGCGCAGCGCCTACGCCGTGGATGCCTTCGTCAAGGGCCTCGACCTGGCTGCCCTCAAGACCCGCCAGACGCTGGCCGAGCCGCAACCCGAGTTCCTCTCGATCGTGCCCTTCACGAGCGAGGTCAAGGAACCCCGTTACCGGCTCAAGGCAATGGATCCCGAGCTGCGTAACAAGAGTTACATCGAGTACGAGATCCCATACACCGGGGCCGAGGCGGTGGCCGAGAGCACCCGCTGCCTGCAGTGCACCTGCGAGGCGATCGGCTTCTGCGACCTGCGCCGCCTGGGGATCGAGTACAGCACGACCCTGCCCACCCTCGAGCCGGCCTACCACCAGGGCGCCGGCTATCGGAGCGTCTCGGAGAACCGCTTCACCGGCGTCAACCACGACTACATCCGGGACGACAGCCACGCCTTCATCCTGCGTGAGCCGTCGCGCTGCATCGATTGCGGGCGCTGCGCCCAGGTCTGCTCGGAGGTGGTCGGCGCGGCCTGCTACGACTTCATGCGGATCGGCTTCGACACGCTGGTCACGACGCCGCTCGACATGAGCCTGAACGACACGCCCTGCGTCTCGTGCGGACGCTGTGCCGAGACCTGCCCGACCGGGGCCCTCATGCCCAAGCCGCGCGTCCTCCAGAAGTACGAGGTGGACGAGAGCCGCTGCATCCTGTGCGGGATCTGTGTCGACGCCTGTCCGTACGACGCGCTCCGGGACGGGGCCGACTTCGAGCTGGCCCATGCCAGCCGCGAGGAGCCGACGATCGACCTGATCGCCCTGGCCGCGATCAACCGCGAGACGGAGATGACCTACATCCGGCGCGAGCGCGACTGGCTCGAGCGAGCCCGGGCCGACGGCCGGGTCGTCGATCCGGGCCGGCTCCTGCCGGTCCTGCCCCCGTCGATCAGCGGTACCGGACACGCGGGCGGCGCCGGGGCTGGTTCGGGACACGCCCACACGAAGTAGATGTACCTGGCGGATGGGCCGGCAAGCGTGCCGGTCCGGACGCCCGGCTGTTGAGGGAGAGAGGAGTCGAGTGGCGATACCGGATGCGCTGCCGTTCATCAACCTGCGCTGGGATGACCTGCTCTTCCTCATCCTGAGCGCGGTCCTGGTCGTGTCCGGGCTGCTCGTGGTGACCCTGCGCGACATCATCCGCTGCGGCCTGGCCATGATGGTCTGCTTCGCCGCCCTGGCCGGCCTGTACGCCCTGGTCGGCGCGCCGCTGGTTGCCGCGGCCCAGGTCCTGGTCTACATCGGAGCGATCAGCGTCCTCGTCCTGTTCGCGATCATGCTGACCCAGACGAAGGCGGCACCGGCCCGGCTCGTCTTCCAGACCCAGGCCGTGCCGGCCGCGATTGCCGCGGCGATCGTCGGCGTGCTGATCGCCCTGACCGTGGGCGCCACCAACTGGAACGCGGTCTCCGCCCCGATCCGGACCGGCACCACGGCCCTGGCCCGGATCCTGTTCGACCAGTTCGTGCTGCCCTTCGAGGTCGTCAGCGTGCTCCTGCTGGCGGCCGTGATCGGCGGGATCTTCCTGGCCAAGCGCGAGCCGGACGACTCGATATGAGCCACTCGCTCGACGCCTACCTGATCCTGGCCGGCGTGCTCTTCTCGATCGGCACCTTCGGCTTCCTCGCCCGGCGCAACGCGATCAGCATGCTCATGTCGATCGAGTTGATGCTCAACGCAGTCAACCTGACGATCCTCGCCTTCGGGGCGTTCATTCCGGCTCTCAAGGTCCAGGGCTCGGCGATTGCCCTGATCGTGCTGGCCGTGGCCGCGGCCGAGGCAACGGTCGGGCTGTCGATCGTCATCGCGATCTACCGCAACAAGAAGACGCCGCTCGTCGACGAGTACGACACGATGCGCGACTAGGCGGCCGACGATGCCCTACGACACGCTCATTCCGCTGATCGCGATCCTGCCGATCGCCGGCTTCGCATTCACAGCCCTCTTCGGCCGGCGCCTGCAGGCGAGTTTCGGCAAGCCCGCGGCGAGCGCTGTGCCGATCGCGATGGTCGCGATCGCCTGGCTCGCGGCAATGATCGTGGCCGCAGGGGCCATCACGGGGGCGGCACCGTTCGGTCAGCAGGGTCACGGGATCTCGTTCTGGGAATGGATCCCGGCCGGTCAGTTCACGGTCTCGGTCGGCTTCTACGTCGACGCCCTGACTGCCTGCCTGCTGATCGTGGTCACCACGATCGGCCTGCTGGTGCATATCTATTCAATCGGCTACATGAGCCACGACGGGGGCTACTGGCGTTTCTTCGCCTACCTCAACCTGTTCATGTTCTCGATGCTCCTACTCGTCCTTGCAGACAGCTTCCTGGTGATCTTCGTTGCCTGGGAACTGGTCGGCCTGAGCAGCTACCTGCTCATCGGCTACTGGTTCCCCCGCCACAGCGCGGCCTTGGCCAGCAAGAAGGCGTTCATCGTCAACCGGGTCGGGGACGTTGGATTCATCCTCGGGATCATGCTGATCTGGACCAACCTGCACACCCTCAACGTCCAAGAGGTCCTGGCCGAGATCGGCAAGCTCGATCCCACGACGATCAGCTGGATCGGCCTGCTGGTCCTGTGCGGCGCAGTCGGCAAGAGCGCCCAGTTCCCGCTCCACGTCTGGCTGCCCGACGCGATGGAGGGCCCGACCCCCGTGTCGGCCCTGATCCATGCCGCGACGATGGTCAACGCCGGGGTCTACCTGGTCGCGCGGACCAGCCCGATCTTCGCCCACGCGCCAGGGGTGATGGTGGTCGTCGCCGGGCTGGGCACGTTCACGGCGATCCTGGCCGCCTCGATCGCGTTCACCCAGACCGATATCAAGCGGGTCCTGGCCTATTCGACGCTGTCCCAGCTCGGCTACATGTTCGCCGCGCTGGGGGTGGGTGCCTGGACCGCCGCGATCTTCCACCTGATGGCCCACGGCTTCTTCAAGGGTCTCCTGTTCCTCGGCTCGGGTTCGGTCATCCACGGGGTCCACGACGAACAGGACATGCGCAGGATGGGCGGCCTCGCCAGGAAGATGCCGATCACCTACTGGACGATGCTGATCGGCTCGGTGGCCATCTCGGGGATCCCGCCCCTGGCCGGCTTCTTCAGCAAGGACGAGATCCTGGGCGAAGCCTTCAAGAACGGCTTCCTGTGGGTCTGGGCGATCGGCTTCCTGGTCGCGGGCATGACCGCCTTCTACATGTTCCGGTTGATCGGCTTGACCTTCTGGGGCGAGAGCCGGGTGGATCCGGCGGTCGAACCGACGATCCACGAGTCGGGTCGGGCGATGACGATCCCGCTGATCCTGCTGGCCGTCCCCACCGTCCTGATCGGACTCGTCCTCGGCCTGCCCTTCGGGGCCAGCCGGTTGCAGGGCTGGCTCCAGCCCGTCTTCGAACCGGCGGTCAGCCTGGCCGGCCGGGCCGAGCAGCCATTCGCCCTGTTCGGGCTCGACGGGGGCCTGATCCTGGCCAGCGTGGCCGTGGCCACCTTCGGGATCGCCCTGGCCTGGCGCTTCTTTGGGGTCAACCTCGGGCCGCTCCGCCTGAAGGGCCGGCCAAGCGCGGTCAGCGCGATTGCCGGCGCGAACGGCGCGACCCGGTTCCTCTACCGAGCATCGCTCAACAAGTGGTGGTTCGATGACCTGTACGACCTGCTCTTCATCCGGATCGGCGGGCGGATCGCCAACGGGATGTGGTGGTTCGACCGGAACGTGGTGGATGGGGCGGTCAACGGGACCGGCCGGGTCGTCGGTTCGGCCGGCGGTGGCCTGCGCCGGGTCCAGACCGGCCGGGTCCAGAACTACGCCCTCGGGATTGCCCTTGGGCTGATCGTGATGGCCATCGCCTACCTCGTGATCGCGGGCGGCCGATGAACATCGGCGACGTGCCCCTGATCAGCGTGATCACCTTCATGCCGCTCCTCGGAGCGGTGGTGATCGCGTTCCTGCCCCGGAGCAACCCCGGGGCGATCCGGATCGCGGCGCTTGGTTTTGCCCTGGTCTCGTTCGGCCTGTCGCTGCTGCTCCTGATCGGGCTCAACCCGACGAACCCGAACTTCCAGTACCAGGAGGTCCACGACTGGATCCCCGTCTTCGGGATTCAGTACAAGGTCGGGATCGACGGCCTGTCGGCGATCCTGGTGGTCCTCACCACCACCTTGAGCTGGATCAGCATCCTGGCCTCGTTCCGACCGATCAAGGAACGGCTCAAGGAATACATGATCTCGTTCCTGATCCTCGAGGTCGGCCTGATCGGCGTCTTCGTGGCCCTCGACCTGTTCCTCTTCTACATCTTCTGGGAAGTGGTCCTCGTCCCGATGTACCTGATCATCGGGATCTGGGGCGGCTCGAACCGGATCTACGCGACGATCAAGTTCGTCCTGTACACGCTGGTCGGTTCACTCCTGATGCTGGTGGCGATCCTGGCCACGGCGTTCAGCTTCCAGAGCGCCACCGGGACGTGGGTCGGTGCCTTCGACTTCGTGACCCTGCGCGGGTTTGCGGCCACCTCCGGCTTTGCCGCCAACCTCCAGGTCGTGGCCTTCCTGGCCTTCTTCCTGGCCTTCGCGATCAAGGTCCCGATGTTCCCGTTCCACACCTGGCTGCCGGATGCCCACGTGGAGGCGCCGACCGCCGGCTCGGTGATGCTGGCGGCCGTCCTGCTGAAGCTGGGCGCCTACGGCTTCATCCGCTTCGCCCTGCCGCTCTTCCCGGCGGCCGCCAGGGCGTGAGCGCCGGTGATCATCGTGCTCAGCCTGATCGCGATCATCTACGGCGCGATCGTGGCCCTGGTCCAACCGGACTGGAAGAAGCTGATCGCCTATTCGTCGGTGACCCATATGGGCTTCGTCACCCTGGGCATCTTCATCTTCCAGGAGCAGGGGCTCCAGGGCGCGATCCTCCAGATGGTCAACCACGGCCTGATCACCGGCGGGCTCTTCCTGCTGGTCGGGGTGATGTATGAGCGCACCCACGATCGGACGATCGCCAGGTTCGGCGGGCTGGCCGGCCGCGCGCCGGTCTATAGCGCCGCCTTCGGGTTCTTCGTCTTTGCCAGCGTTGGACTGCCCGGACTGTCGGGCTTCGTCGGCGAGTTCCTTGTCCTGCTCGGTTCGTTCGCCTACAACCCATGGGTAGCCGCGATCGCAACGTCGTGCATGATCCTGGCCGCGGGCTACCTGCTCTACATGTTCCAACGGATCTTCACCGGCGAGCTGTCCGACTTCCTGCGCGGCCTTGGCACGCACCTCACCGACATCAGCCCGGTCGAGGTCCTGACGGTCATGCCCCTGGCCGCCATGATCGTGGTCTTCGGCCTCTTCCCGGGGCTCCTGCTGCACCTGGTCCAGGGCACCGTCAGCACGGTCCTGACCGAACTCCAGGGCGTCCCCGCCATCCGCCTCTTCTTCTGGCAGTAGTGGAGCGACGACCGACACCATGACCTGGGCCGATCTCGTCACCATCGCGCCATTTGCCGCGGCGATCATCGTCGCCGGCCTGGTGATCGTGGCCGACATCGTGCTGCCCGGCCAGCGCCTGCCGGCCCTGGTGGTGGCGTTCGTCGGGCTCGGGGTAGTGGCCGTCCTGGCAATCGCCACCGGCCGCCAGCCGGGAACCGCCTTCGGAGGTGCCTACCGGGTCGATGACCTGACGACCTACCTCGACCTGCTCTTCGTGGCGATCATTGCGCTGACCCTGATGTTCGCCCCGGACTACCTCGCTGCCCGGGACCTGCCCCTGCCCGAGTTCGCCGCGGTCCTCCTCTTCGCGATGAGCGGGGCGATGCTGATCGCGGCCTCAGCCGATCTGCTGGTGCTCTTCCTGGGCCTCGAGCTGATGGTCCTGCCGGGTTACCTGCTGGCCGGCTTCGCCAAGCGCGACGCGCTGTCGACCGAGGGCGCGATCAAGTACTTCCTGCTCGGCTCGTTCAGCTCGGCCATCTTCCTGTTCGGCCTCGCCTTCGTCTGGGGGCTGACCGGGACGACCCGGATCGACGAGGTCGCGACCGCGCTCAAGGCGATCAACGCTGGCACGACCCCGCTCAGCCCCGGCCTGGCCATGGGCCTAGCGTTCCTGACGACCGGGGTCGCCTTCAAGATCGCCGCCGTGCCCTTCCACTACTGGACGCCGGACGCCTACCAGGGCTCACCGACACCGGTCACGGGCTACCTCTCGGTCGTGCCCAAGATCGGCGCCTTCGCCCTGATCCTGCGCCTGTTCGTGGGTGCCCTCGGCCCGCTCAGCGCCGACTGGGACATGGTGATCATCGTGCTGGCCGCCGTGACGATGACCCTGGGCAACCTGGTCGCGCTCACCCAGGACAGCGTCAAGCGGATGCTGGCCTACTCCTCGATCGCGCACACCGGCTACATGCTGATCGGGCTGGCAGCCTGGTCGAGCCCCAACTCCCGGATCGAGGGCCTCGAAGGCCTGCTCTATTACGGCGCCGCCTATGCCTTCATGAACCTGGGCGCGTTCGCCGTGATCGCGGCGCTCCAGCGCCGGACCGGGATCTCGAGCCAACTCGAGACGTTTGCCGGCCTGGGCCGGCGGGCGCCGTTGCTGGCCCTGCTGATGACCCTCTTCCTGCTGTCCCTGACCGGGATCCCGCCAACGGCCGGTTTCTTCGCCAAGGCCTACGTCATCCTGGCCGCGGTCCAGGCCGGTGGACCGGCCGGGATCCTGGCCGTGATTGCCGTGCTGAACGCCGCGGCCGCCGCCTTCTACTACCTGCGGGTCGTCGTCTACATGTTCATGCGCGACCCGCGTGGCGAGCCGGCCCCGATCGTCGTCGGCCGGCTGATGCGGACGGGCCTCGTGGTGACCGCCGTGCTGACCGTCGTGCTGGGGCTCGTGCCGGGGCTGCTCCTGCCGATCGTGGGCAGCGCCGCGCGGGCCCTGACGCCCTAGGTTCCGCTCTGGGACTCGCGGCGCTCGGGGACTGGCGGTGACCGCGGGGAGTGGCTGGGCCCCGTCTCCGCGACCTTGACCACCAACGTGCTCGCTGCATGAGCAATCCAAGGCCAAGGCAGGCCTTCAGGCCGAAATTCGGGTCGCGGGACCGTTGCTACGTCGGTCGCAAACTGCCTTGTTGAGCACGAACCGGCCCAGTCGGCGGCGGTTCAAACCCTGAGTTACCCGCTCCCACGACCCTAATGGCAACGCTTGTGCTGAGAATGCTCATGCACGGAGCACCGCTGTGCTCAAGGCCCGAAACGGGATCCAATCGCGGACTGGGGTCCTCGAGGCCCGGACGTGGCCTGCTCGTGCTCGAGGACCGTCGCCAGCGCGTTGAGCAGGCGGCCGGTCTGGCGCGGGTTCTCGAACATCTCGTCGGCCGCGTCGAGCAGCTCTCGGGGCGTCGCGTGGTGATCGTGGACGCCGATTGACAGCGAAGCCAGCCTCCCGGCAGCGCGCTTCGCCGACAGGACGCGAAACCCTTCGGCGTCACTCCGGTCATCGCCGAGGGCGAGGACTGACACCGGCCGGACCTCGGCCGCGAGACGGGCCACGGCGGCGCCCTTGCCACCGGCGCCCACCGGTCGGAGCTCGACGATCATCCGGCTGTCGGAACGCTCGAGGCCTGGTGTCTCGGCGAGGGCTGCGTCGACCGCAGCCGAAACAAGCCGGCCGGCTTCCGCGGGCATCGCTGCCTGGCGATAGTGGAACGCAACGGACGGGTCCTTCCGTTCGATGAAGAGCCAGTCCGGATCGCCCAGGCGACTTGCCACGAGCCGGGCGAGACGGGCGGCCGGGCCAGCCGGGTCCCGCGCCGGTCCTTCGGCCACGAGCGCGTCGACTCGGCCACCACGGGGCAGCCAGGCCGCCTCCAGGCCGTGGTTGCCCAGGTAGTGCAGCCCGCCCACCCGGATGCGCCCGGCGACATCCGCGACGGCCCGGCCGGTGAGCACGGCAACAACGAGCCGGTCCGGGCGAGCCTGGGCGAACCGAGCCAGCCGGCGCAGCGCCCGGAGTGCCCCGGGTTCGATCCGGGCCGCCGTCGGATCGAGGTCGATCTCGGCGATCGTGCCATCGAAGTCGGTCACGACCAGAATCCGGCCGGCCGGTTCGGCGACCCGCGCCGCGAGGGCGCGGACCGGCGTCACGGGCTGTGGGTGGGCGTCGCCGCGGGTGGACCCGACCCACCTGGTGCCACGCTCGGCGAGGCGGTCGGCAGGGAGCCGGAGGAGCTCGGTCCCGGGCTGGACGAGGAACCCGGCGAGGCGCTTGGGCTGGGCGTCGGGCTCGGACCAGGGCTCGGCGAGGCGCTCGGGCTCGGCGAGGGGCTCGGCGAGGGGCTCAGCGTGGGTACCACCGGCGTTACCGCCGCGTGGTTGGGAATCGGGGTCAGGGCGACTACTGTGGCCAGGATCGCCGCTCCCGCCAGGAGACCGGCCAGCAGCGCGATCACGACGAGGATCCGGGTCGACATCGCGCGGAGCGTACCAGTACCACGGGTCTGGAGCGGGGCGCTCCATTCCACGTTAGGATCGGCCCTCGATGGAGACCTACGCCACCCTGCGACGTCGGATCGCGTCTGCGCTGCTCACCGCGATCGGCGTGGTGCTCGTGACGGCGGGCCTGCTGACCTACACCCAGCCCGTGGCAGCCGCGCCGACGACCGCGCCGCTGACGAGCACCGCCCCGAGTGAATCCCCGGGGCCAAGTCTCGCGCCACTGGTCACCCCAACCCCGAGAAGCTCCGGTCCGGTTATCGCTCGGGTTGCGACCCGGGTCGTCGTGCTCGCCCTCGGGATCGACCTGCCAATCATCCTTCAGCCGGGCAGGGCCGACACGTTCCCACCGTGCAACGTCGCGATGTACATCCAGCAGCTCCACCAGCCCGGCGAGGCTGGGGCCACCTACCTCTACGCCCACGCCCGAACCGGCATGTTCCTGCCGATCCTGACCGCCTCCCAGGTGAACAACGGCAAGGCGATGATCGGGATGCTGGTGCAGGTCTATACCAGCGACAACATGGAATTCCTGTACGAGATCGTGTCGGTCCGGCGCCACATCACCGACCTTGACTCGGCCTTCGCAACGACCGATGAGACGCTCTGGCTGCAGACCTCCGAAGGTCCGAAACTGCCGGACGGCCAGGTCGGCCCGAAAGTCCAGTTGATCGCCAAGCCGCTCAGTTCGAGTCCGGCGGACCGGGCGGCGGCCCATCCAAAGCCAAATCCGGTCTTCTGCGGGTAACGCTCGTCCCGAGGGTCAGGCCGGCCGGGATCGCCACCAGGACGAGGGCGGCCGCAACCAGGAACAGGCCCACCATGATCTTGGCCGCCTCGCCCGACGCCCAGGTCTCGAGCGCACCTACGACCAGCGGGTCGTGCAGGTCCCGCGCCCGGAGTGCCTCGGGGATGTACTGAAGGTAGCCCCCCGGTACGTTGTAGATCTGGTCGTGCAGCCGGTCGATGGTGGTCGAGCCGTAGGCAGTGAGCGTGGCCAGCCCGATCGCCATGCCGATCATCCGGGCCACCGTGACCGTGGCCGAGGCAACCCCGAAGGCGGCCGCACCGGCGCGCTCGACGGCGGCCGTGGTACGCGGCGTGACCGTCAGGCCGAAGCCCAGCCCGAAAGCCGCCATGGCCACGGCCACCTGTCCGAGCGGCGTCGACGACGTCCACGCCGACATGGCGACCAGCGCGCCGGCGCCGAGCAGCAGCCCGGCCAGGGTGACGATCCGGAGTGACAGGACCCGCACGAGGAAGCCCGAGGCGAGGGCGCCGATCGCGGTCGCGGCGGCCAGCGACCCGAGGGCCGCTCGTTGATCGCCGGGCCCGCCGTAGAGCACCCGGTCGACGAACACCGCGCCGCCGATGATCGCTGTGGCAAAGGCGTATCCGGTCAGCAGCGAAACGACTGCGGCCGAGGCGAAGACGCGATCACGGAAGAGGTGGACGTCCAGGAATGGGTCGGATCGGTAGTGGCCGAGGATGATGGCGGTGGCCAGTCCCGCGAGGCCGATCCCGATCAGGCCGACGGGCAGGAGCCCGATCCCGCTACCGACCAGGGTCACCCCCACGAGCAGACTGCCGAGGCCGGCCGTGAAGGCGATTCCGCCGGGTAGGTCCAGCCGGGTTGCCCGGCGAGGCGTGTCCCAGTCGCCGGTCGCCGCCCAGGCCAGGACGAGTGCGACCAGGCCGATCGGCACGTTCAGGTAGAAGACCCAGCGCCAGGCCGGGGCAAAGAGTGCCAGGACGGGGCCGTTCGCGATTCCTTGGCCGGCCAGGACCGTGGCCGGGTGGAGCGAGCCGAGGATCAGGGCACCGGCGAACGGCCCGGCAGCCATTCCCAGGAAGGTCAGCGCTCCGATGACACCCAGCGCCCGCGGCCGGGCCGTCGGGCCATACAGGTGGGCTGCAGCAGCCGTGGCAACCGGTACGACGATACCGCCGCCGAAGGCCTGCAGGAGCCGGGCCACGATCAGTTCGCGGAGGTCCTGGCTTGCTCCGGCCAAGGCAGAACCGATCGTGAATGCAGCCAGGCCAAGGAGGAGCAGGCGCCGGCCGCCCCAAAGGTCCGCCAGCCGGCCGGCCAGGGGCATCGTGGCGACATACACGAGCAGGTAGCCGTTGACGACCCACGAGGCGGTCCGCAGCTGGGTCCAGTCGGCCAGCCCGGTCACGATCGAGGGCAGGGCAACGGCCGTGATCATCAGCTCGAGCCCGGTCAGGAAGACCCCGACGCCGAGCACCCCGAGCAGCACTGTCCGATCGCGTCCATTCACCGCCGGAGTGTACCGGCGGTGGTTCAGCGACCCCGGTTGAGGCGCGCGGCCCGGCCCGGGCCCGGGGGTGCCTTGCCGGGAGTGCCTCGCCGGGCGGGCCGGGCCGCTCGCCCGAGGCCACGTGTACCCAGGACATCAAATTGGCCGGTGGGTGCCCTCTTTGGACCGAATCGACCCGAATCGGCCCCGTTTTTGGCACCAACTGCCGCCTTAAGTTCGTCGCTTGCCAGCGCCCTTTCCAGTTTGTCCCGGGCCACGCTCGAGCCGGTATGAACTCGGGTCAGTGGTCCTGTTGGAGATGTGCCCAGGGCCGAAATCCTGTCGTTTGAGGTACTGAGTACACGCGTCGGCAGCGGCCGGTCGGGGGGACGGGGTCGCGGTCAGGGGTGGAGGGTGCGCCAGGTTGCGCCTCCGTCGCTGGTCGCAATCAGGACGCCGTTGCCGACTGCATTGTCGTAGACGGCCCAGCCGGTGGTGAGATCGAGGAACTGGGCGGTCTGCAGGTTCGTTTGGGCGGGGCGGCTGGCGACGGTGGTCCAGGTTGAGCCGGCGATTCCTGTCGCAACCACGTCGCTACCGCTCGGGGCGATCCAGCGTTGCTTGTCGAGGATCGAGACGAGGGGCGCGCCCGTCCCGGGAAGGTGGGCCAGGAACGACCAGCTCGAGCCGCCGTCCGTGGACCGGTAGATGCGGGTCACGTTGCCCGTGTCCGCCTGGAACCTGACGGGCACGAGGGCCAGGCTCGGACTGATGAAGACCGGGCGGCCAAAGAAGCGCTGGTCGCCGGCCATCCCGGCCGGAGCGCCGAGGGTGCCTGCCTGCCAGGTCTTCCCGGCGTCGTGGGTGACATAGACGCCGCTGCCGACTGGGCTCCCGACGATCAGGCCGTCGGTGGCATTCGCGAACACGACCGTCCCCTCGATCCCGGACGAACCAGGACCGGTTGGCCGGTCCGCCGCCCACGTCCGTCCGCCATCCGACGTCCAGAACAGGTCGCTGTCATGGGCCGAGGTGGCGCTGCCGCCGGTGATGAAGGCCAGACCGTGGGTCGCGTCGAGGAAGTCGAGGGCAACCTCGCCGAGGGTATCGCCCTGGTTGTGGATCAACGCCTTCGGGAGCTCCGACTTCAGCCACGTATGTCCAGCGTCGATGGTGCGCCAGACATCGATCCGACCGAAGCCAGGATCGGTGGCGGACTTGAATGGCTCGGCGATCGCGATCCAGCCGTGATCGGGAACGAGGAATTCGACCGCCAGGATGTTGAGATCGGTGGCGATGGCGGCAGGCGGGGTCCGGTCGTACCAGCTCAACCCGCCATCGTCGGTCAGCACGAGTCGCTGGCCGGCGACGGCCCAGCCGTGGCTGGGATCAACCTGGCCGGCGGCGGTCACGTTGGCTGCCGGGGTGGCCGTCTGACCGGCAGGCGACTGCTGCGGCGTGGGGCTGGGCACCGCGGAGGCCGATGGCCCGCTGGAAGGTGTAGGGCTGACGGCCGACGGCTCTACCGCTGGACTCACGACGACGGGCACCGAGGGGAACGGTGACCCGACGGGCGGGACGGTCGGCGACCCGCCAGTCAGGGCAACAGCCGCGACCAGCAGCACGACCAACGCCGCCGCCAGGCCAATGACCAGCCTCAGCGATCCCAGGGTCGGTCGGGCCGGTCGCGGCGGGAGCGATGTGAGGGATTCGAAGAGTGCAGCCGGCGCGCCCGGCAACGAGCGGGCGTGGAACGCGCCGCGGATATCTCGGTCGAAATCGCCCATGGTCAGCCTCGCCTCCCGTCGGCCGATCGAACGGCGGACTTGCGCAGGTGCTCGCGGCCCTCGGACAGCCGGGATTTGACCGTACCCAGGGGTAGAGCCAGTCGGGCTCCGATCTCGGCGAGGGGCAGGTCGGCCCAGTAGTGGAGGACCACGACTGCGCGGCACTCATCGCGCATCCCGGTCATCGCCTGGAGAATCGCGTCGCGCTCGATGAACACCCTGAACGGATCGGCGCCGGAGCTCATCTCGCCCGCCCCCTCAATGTCGATGAACTGGATCCGCTTCCGACGGCGCAGCCGGTCGCGGCAGACGTTGACGAGGATCCGGTCGAACCAGGCCTGGAAGCCGGCCGGGTCCCGGAGCGAGCCGAGCGCCGACCAGGCCCGAAGGAGAGCCTCCTGGGTCGCGTCCTCGGCTTCGTGAGCGTCGCCCGTCAACAGGCCGGCCAATCGGTACGCCCGGTCCATCTCTCCTGCGGCGAGCGTGCGGAAACGCGCCTCAGCCGAATCGACGCCACGCGAGGGCACCGCCGGCCGCCGGCTCGAGGTCACCGCGTCATCCGTGATTGCCTTCATCCCCAATACAGACGAACGAGTCGCTGACTAGGTTCGCTCAGATCATCGAATGGCACGCAGCCCGCACGGGAACGAGCCGGAGCCCCTTGACACGGCCGCGGGACGAACCTAGGATAAACAACACTTTATATAAATCGGTATTGAGCCATCGTGCCCGCCGCGTACCGAAGACCCTCGGAGAACCAGCTTTTGAGCCCGTCACCCGCCAGGATCCGCTCGACGATCGCCTCGGTGGTCGACCAGCCGGACGAGTTGCGCCAGATCCGGTTCTTCCACCGGGCCCTGGCTGACGTCAACCGGCTCCGAATTGTGCAGCGCCTGGCCGACGGCTCCGCCTCGGTCACCGAGCTGATCGACCATGTCGGGCTCAGCCAGCCGCTGGTCAGCTGGCACCTCGGCAAGCTCCGCGCATCGGGCATCGTGACCACGACCCGGATCGGTCGCGAGACGATCTGCAGCCTGCGGACCGAGGCCTTCACCGAGGCAGCCACCCGCGAGCGCGACCTGCTCGGCCTCGCCCGAGTCGCCCGATGAGCGCAGCCCGATGAGTGCCCGATGACCATCACCACGCCAACCCCGGGTTTCCGTGATCGGGTCCGCCAACTCGGCGAGCCTATCGCGCTGATGTTCGGCCGGATCGGCCTGACCCCCAACGGCCTGACCCTGCTTGGCTTCGGGATCACCGTCGTCGGAGCCGGCCTGGCGACCGCCGGCCTGTGGCTCCCTGCGGGAATCGTCGTCTTCGTCGGCGGCGCATTCGACATGTTCGACGGCGCCCTTGCCCGGGCAACCGGCAAGGCGTCGCGGGTTGGCGCGTTCCTCGACTCGGTCTTCGATCGATGGGGCGAGTCGGTCGTCTACGTGGGGATCGTCGTGGGTTGCCTGAACGCCGGGTTCAACCTCGGCGCGGGGCTCGCAGCCTATGCCATGTCGGTCGCCTTCCTGGTCAGCTACACCCGGGCCCGGGCCGAGGGATTGGGCTTTGGCGCGGGCCGTGGAATGGCCGCGGTCGGACTCGCCCCGCGCGAGGTTCGGCTGGTCATCCTCAGCCTGGGATTGCTCGCAACCGGCCTCCTTGGAGGCCTCGGGACCACGGACGGTCCCAAACCTCTCGGCGTGGCCCTCGGCCTCATCGGGATCCTCGCCACGATCACTGTCATCCAGCGCATCATCCACGTCACGAAGCAGGCCGCCACCAGCGACGGCAAGTAGGAGACAACGCAGTGCCGAAGAACGACAGCAACGGGAAGACCGCCTCGAACGGCAAGTCCGTGTCGAGCGCCGCGGCCGTCAGCCCGAACAAGAACCGCGCCGGGGCCGGCCGCAACGACGGCAAGATCCGGGTCGCGATCGTGGGCGTGGGCAACTGCGCCAGCAGCCTGGTCCAGGGCCGCTACTACTACGAGGACGCCAAGAAGGACGACTTCGTGCCGGGCCTGATGCACGTCGACCTGGGTGGCTACCACGTCCGCGACATCGAGTTCGTGGCGGCCTTCGACATCGACAAGAACAAGGTCGGCAAGGACCTGTCGGAGGCGATCTACACCAAGCCAAACAACACCTACGTCTTCAAGCAGGTCCCTCACCTGGGGGTCAAGGTCGAGCGCGGGATGACCCACGACGGCCTGGGCAAGTACCTCAGCCAGATCATCGAGAAGGCGCCCGGACCAACGGCCGATGTCGTTGGAATCCTGCGCGAGCGCCAGGTTGACGTGGTTGTGTCCTACCTGCCAGTCGGCTCGGAAGAGGCGACCAAGTGGTACGTCGAGCAGGCCCTCAAGGCCGGCGTCGGGTTCGTCAACGCGATCCCTGTATTCATCGGCCGGGAGCCCTACTGGCAGCGCCGCTTCGCCGACGAAGGCCTGCCGGTCATCGGCGACGACATCAAGAGCCAGGTCGGCGCCACGATCACCCACCGGGTCCTGACCCGGCTGTTCATGGACCGCGGCGTCCGCCTCGACCGGACCTACCAGCTCAACTTCGGCGGCAATACCGACTTCCTGAACATGCTCGAGCGGGAGCGCCTCGAGAGTAAGAAGATCAGCAAGACGAACGCGGTCACCTCGATGCTCGACTACGAGCTCGACCCGGACGACATCCAGGTCGGCCCGAGCGACCACGTGCCGTGGCTGCTCGATCGGAAGTGGTGCTACATCCGGATGGAGGGCACGACCTTTGGTGACGTGCCCCTCAACGCCGAGCTCAAGCTCGAGGTCTGGGACAGCCCCAACAGCGCCGGCGTGATCACCGATGCGATTCGCTGCCTCAAGCTGGGCCTGGATCGCGGCCTGAAGGGCACCCTCGTTGCACCGTCGAGCTACTTCATGAAGAGCCCGCCGATGCAGATCCACGACGACATCGCCTTCAACCGGGTCGAGGCGTTCATCCGGGGCGAGGACAACGAGACCCTGGTCGGGACCGAGGCGCCGGTCAAGAAGGTCTACCGCCGGCTGTCCGGGGCGAAGGCGAAGGTCGCCGCATCGGCCAGCTAGACGCCTCGAGCGAAGCGGCTCGATGACCGAAGAACGTCCGTCCCCGCGCGCCGAGCCGGGGACGAACCGACTGGAGGCTCCCCACCGCCGGGCCGGCGAGGGTCCCCGGGTCGTTGAGCGCACGGCTGCCCTGGTCTATCGAGGCAGCTCGTGGCTGCTCGGCAGGTTGCCCGCCCGACCGGCCTGGACGGTGATCGGCTGGTTCACCCGGGCTTCGTACGCCCTGTGGCCGACCAAGCGGCGCTGGTCGAATACGAACTTCGGGCATGTCATTGGCCAACCGCCGGAGAGCCCGGCGGTGCGTCGCCTGGCATTGCGGGCGTATGCCACGTACGCCCGCTACCTTGTCGAGCTGATGCGCCTGCCCCGGCTCAGCCAGGCCCAGGCCGCCGCGCTGGTTGATGGCGAGGGGCTCGACGAGCTCGAGCGCCTGTGGCGTGTCTCGAAGGGGGTCGTCCTGGTCGTCTGCCACGTCGGCAACAACGAGATCGTGGCGGCCGGCGTTGCTCATCGGGGCTGGCCGATCTCGGTCGTCGTGGACGATTCGTCCTTTCCCGAGCTGGTCGAGATCCTTGGCCGCCAGCGCGAGTCGTGGGGCGTTCATGTGATCCCGTGGCGCAACCTGCGCGAGGTCTACACGGTCCTCCGCCGGCACGAGATGCTGGCCCTGCTCGTCGATTGGGGCTACCGCGACGACGGGATCCCCGTTCGTCTCTTCGGTGCCTGGACCACCCTGCCGGCCGGGCCGGTCGCCCTCGCCGCGAGGACCGGGGCCACGATCGTGCCGATCGCGATCCGGCGCCGGCCCAACGACCACTTCCTGGTCGAGGTGGACGCGCCGATCCTCGTGCCGTCGGACGACCCGGCCGACCTGCAGCGGGCATCGCAGGCGATGGCGACGGCGCTCGAGCGGACGATCGGGGCGGCTCCCGATCAGTGGTACAGCTTCAAGCCAATGTGGCCGGCGACCGCGGCCGAAGCTGCGCTCCTCGAGGCGCGCGCCGAGCGAATGGCGGCCAACCTCAAGTGACCGGCGACGTGCGACGAACCGGGTCGTGGCGCGGCCGGCTGACCGCTCGCCTGCTCGCCGGCGTCTCGTGGGTTGCCTGCCACCTGCCCGAACGGCTGGCCATCCGGCTGGCCGAGTTCGCCGGCGACGTGTGGTACCGGACGGCAGGCAGGAAGCGCCGGCTCGCTCGGCGCAACCTCGGCCAGGTCGTGGGCTGGATGGCGGCAGAACAGGTTGGCGAGGCGTCCGCCTGGGCCGCGGCAGGTGATCCGGGCCGGCTCGAGGCACTCGTCCGATCTGCCTTCCGGCACTACGCCCGGACCTACCTCGAGATGATGCGGGCGCCGGTCATGAGCGGCGCCTTTGTCCGCGACCGGACGGTCATCGATAATCCGCTCGATGTCGATGCCGCCTTCGCCGTGGTTGGACCGATGATCATGATCGCGCTCCATTTCGGCTCGCTCGAGCTGCCCGGCTTCTACCTCGTCCAACGTGCCGGCCGGCCGGTCACGGCGCCGATGGAAACCGTCGACGAACCCTCGATCCAGGCCTGGTTCACCCGGACCCGGGCTGTGGTGGGGGTCCGGATCGTGGGCGTTCGTGAGGCACGCCGGGAGCTTGGCGCGGCGCTCGACCGGGGCGAGATCGCCGGCCTGGTCGCCGACCGGGACATCACCGGCGGTGGCCTCGAGTTGCCGTTCTTCGGGGCCCTGGCACCGATCCCTGTCGGGCCGGGCCTGCTTGCGGTCCAATCGGGCGTACCTGCGTTCGTGGCCGGCGTCTGGCGAACCGGACCGGGGCGCTACCGCGGCCGGCTGGAGCGGGTCGGGTTCGAAGCGGGCGGCACCCGGCGCGAGCAGGTGACGGCCTTCCTCAGCGCCGAGGTGCGGGCGTTCGAGCGCCTGATTGCGAACGCGCCGGATCAATGGTGGGCAGTCTTCTTCCCGATCTGGCCGAGCGAGGCGCTGGCATGACCAGCCGAGCCGACCTGCATGTCCACAGCCTGGCCTCGGACGGCACGGCCAGCATCAACGAAATCCTGGCGGCCGCCGTGGCCGCAGACCTACAGGTGATCGCGATCACCGATCACGACCGGATCGATGCGGCGTGGGCCGGCCACGCCCTCGCCAAAGGGCGGGGCCTGGCCGTCGACGTGGTCGTTGGCGAGGAGATCTCGACACGCGGTGGCCACCTCCTGGGCCTGTGGCTGACCGAGCCGATCAAGCCCTGGCAGTCGCTCCGCGACTCAATCGGCCAGATCCACGAGCAGGGCGGCCTGGCCATCCCGGCCCATCCCCTGTTCCCATACCCGCTGTGCGCCCAGGCCGTGATCCTGCGCCGGCTCCTGGCCAGCCCCGATCGGCGTTGTCATCCGGACGCCCTCGAGGTCTTCAACCCGACCACCTTCGGCCGACCGGTCCACGGCCGGGTCGTCCGGTTTGCCGAGACCCACGGCCTGGCCGCCGTGGGCAGCAGTGACGCCCATGCCGTCGAGGCGATCGGCTGTGGCTCCACCACGTTCCCGGGCAGCTCGGCCAGCGACCTGCGCAACGCGATCCTCGAACGGCAGAGCGGGTGGGAGGGCACCTTCCACGGCACGGTCGGCCAGCTCGGCACGTTCGGCCGGCAGCTGCGCAAGCGCGGCCGCGACCTGCGCGACGAAACCCGCGGGCGCGTCCGCAATGACGGCACTGGCCGCGACCACGGCTATCCCGGTGGTCGCCTCCGGCCGCCCCGGTTCGACCCCGGGGCCGAGGCGGAAACTCCGTCGGGCTCGCCAAACCGATGAAGATCGGCCTCGTCACCCCGTATGTCTACCCCGTCCCGGGCGGGGTCAACGAGCACGTCCGCTACCTCTACGCGCACCTCCGCCAGCGCGGCCACGACGTCCGGATCATCAGCAGCAGCCATGGTCTCCAGCGGGCGTCCGAGGGCGACGTCATCCGGCTGGGCAAGGGGTTCAGCATGCCCACCAACGGCTCGGTCGGCACGATCACGGTTTCGCCCCGCTACGTCAGCCAGGTCAGCCGGATGCTCGAACGCGAGCAGTTCGACCTGCTCCACTTCCACGAGCCCTTCGTACCCTTCCTGTCGCTCATCCTGCTGCACCAGTCCCGGAGCGTGAACATCGCCACCTTCCATGCCTACGCCGGGTTCTCGCCGTCCTATGAGTTCGGGCGCCGATTCATGCAGGGCCACGCCGCGCGGCTGCACGGCCGGATCGCGGTGAGCGCGGCCGCCCGGCATTTCATCGACCGCTACTTCCCGGGCGACTACAAGGTGATCCCGAACGGGGTGGACGTGGCCCGCTTCGAGCGTGCCGTGCCCCTGTCGCGCTGGCAGGACGGCACCCCGAACCTGGTATTCGTGGGCCGCCATGAACCGCGCAAGGGCCTCCTAGAGCTGCTCAAGGCGTACCGGATCCTGCGCCGTGAGGGGGTTGCCTGCCGCCTCCTGATCGTG
>JBBRIM010000002.1:0-33824 GCA_038221095.1 Candidatus Limnocylindrales bacterium | reverse complement strand
CTGCTCCACGACGTCGGCAAGATCGGGATTCCCGATGGGATCCTGCGCAAGCCGGGTCCCCTGACCGCCGACGAGTACGCGATCGTCAAGCAGCACGTTGCCCTCGGCGACGCGATCGTCCGCGACGTCCCGCACGCCGTCCTGGTGCGGACCGGCGTTCGCCACCATCACGAGCGCTGGGACGGCAATGGCTACCTCGACGGCCTGGCCGGCGAGGAGATCCCCCTGATCGCCCGGATCCTCGCCGTCGGCGACGCCTTCAGCGCGATGACCACCTCTCGGCCGTATCGCAAGGCATTGTCGATCCAGGAGGCGCTTCACCGGCTTGAGGATGCCGCCGGGAGCCAGCTCGACGCCCGTCTCGTGACCGCCTTCGTGGCCGGGATCGAGACGGCCGAGAACGCCCCATTGCCAAGCGACGGCCGATCCCTGGGTACAGCCTGGACCGCCCAGGGCAACGTCGCCTGAGGTGAGGGTACGGTCGTAGACTGACCGGGTGCCGACCCCTCGTCGCAGTCCCGACCAGGCTGCCCTTTTCCAACCCCCGGCCGGGGCCCAGCCACTGGCCGCCAGGATGCGCCCCCGGGCGCTGGCTGAGTACGTTGGCCAGGCCCATCTCGTCGGCAGCGATGGACCGCTGCGACGCTCGGTCGAGCGGGGCTACCTCGGTTCGATCCTGCTGTGGGGACCGCCCGGCACAGGCAAGACGAGCCTGGCCCGTCTGCTCGCCGACGCGGTGGGTGCCGAGTTCCTGAGCCTGTCCGCGGTGATGAGCGGCGTGGCCGAGATCCGCTCGACAGTCGCGACCGCGCGCGAGCGGCTCAGCCTGAACGGGGCGCGCACGGTCCTGTTCATCGACGAGATCCACCGCTTCAACAAGTCCCAGCAGGACGGACTGCTGCCCCATGTCGAGGACGGCACGATCATCCTGATCGGGGCAACCACCGAGAACCCCTACTTCGAACTGAACGGCGCGCTCCTGTCGCGCCTGCGCATCTGGCGCCTCGAACCGCTGTCCGACGACGATGTCCGGATCGTGGTCCAGCGGGCCCTCGACGATCCGGACCGGGGACTTGCCGGACGACTCGGTCCGGATGGTGGCGTCAGCCTGCCCGCCGACGCCTTCGATCACCTCGTGGGCCTGGCCGGCGGGGACGCTCGACAGGCCCTCAACGTGCTCGAAGGTGCGACGGCACTGGCCGAGTCGGCCGGCCTGCGCGACCCTGCGGGCCGGGTGATGCCTGGCTTGTCCGAGGTCGAGACGGCCGCCCAGCAGAAGATCCTGGCCTACGACCGGGCTGGTGACGGCCACTACGACACCGCCTCCGCGTTCATCAAGAGCCTGCGCGGCAACGACCCGGATGGGGCGTTGTATTGGCTGGCCACGATGGTCGCCGCCGGTGAGGATCCCCGCTTCATCGTCCGGCGCCTGATCATCAGCGCCTCCGAGGCCGTCGGCAACGCCGATCCACGCGCGCTCCAGGTTGCAATCGCGGCCGCCCAGGCGCTCGACCATGTCGGCCTGCCCGAGGCCCAGTACGCCCTCGCCCAGGCGACGACGTATATCGCCACGGCCCCCAAGTCGAACCGCTCCGGGGCAGCCTACTGGGCGGCCGTAGCCGACCTGGATGAGAGCGGGGCCCTGCCGGTGCCCCTCCACCTGCGGGGTGCCGGTCATCCCGCCATGAAGCACCACGGCTACGGGGTCGGCTATCGCTACCCGCCGGACTACGAAGATTCGGATATTGCCCAGCTGTATTTACCCGAAGCGCTCAGCGAGCAGCGTTACTACCGGCCCACCGAGCAGGGCTACGAGGCAACGATTGGGGCCCGGATGGCAGCCCGGGCCGATGCCCGGCAGGCCGCCCGGGAGCGCGGCCGGCAGCGCAAGGTGGCCAACCCGGCGCCGGTGGTCGACTCGATGAAAGCGGCCGGTTCCATCCTGCGCACTCGAGAATCAAGCCGGCGCAAGCTGGCCGAAACCGAGCGGAGTGACGCGGGCGGCCGGACGCCCGGCAGCCCGAAGGACCCACCGGAAGGCGTCCCACCGGCGGATTGAACGGGGGCATCGGAGCGGTTCATGGGTCGACTCGATCCATGGCACGATTCAGGTGCCCGCATCGCCACCTGGAGTCGACCGTGAATCGCTTCGAGCCGAACCTCCGGATCCCCGGACCCACCGCTCTGCCACCCAGCGTCCGGGAGGCCGGCGCCCGCCAGATGATCAACCATCGGGGCCCCGAGTTCGCAGCGATGCTGGGCCGCATCCTGGCCCGGATGAAGCCCTATTTCGGGACGACCAGCGATGTGGCCATGCTGTCCTGTGCAGGCACGGGGGGCCTGGAGGCGGCCGTGGTCAACACCCTCTCGCCGGGCGACCGGGTCCTGGGCGTCTCGATCGGTTCCTTCGGCGACCGGATCGCCAAGATCGCCTCGGTCTACGGGGCGGACGTGACCAGGCTGTCGATCGAATGGGGCCAGGCCGCCGACCCGGCCGAGCTCCGGGCGCACCTTGAGGCAAACCCGGGCTACCGGGCGGTCCTGCTCACCCATAACGAGACGTCGACCGGGGTGATGAATCCGATCGCTCAGCTGGCGGCCGCGATCCGGGCCGTCCAGCCCGAGGCCCTGATCATCGTCGACAGCGTCTCCGGCCTGGGCGCGGTGCCCTTCCAGATGGACGCCTGGGGCGTGGACGTGGTCGTCACCGGCTCGCAGAAGGCCTGGATGTCGGCGCCGGGCCTGGCCATGGTCGCCGCCTCGGAGCGAGCCTGGGCAGCGATGGAAACGGCCACGATGCCCCGCTTCTACCTCGACCTGCGCAAGCACCGCGAGTCGCATGCCCTGGGCCAGACACCCTGGACGCCGGCGATTGCCGTGGTCTACCAGGTGGACGCGGGCCTCGAGCTGATGGAGAAGGAAGGTGCCGAGGCGATCTTTGCCCGGCATGAGGCCTGCGCGCTGGCCGCCCGGGCCGGGCTCGAGGCGCTGGGCTTCGAGCTGTTCGCCGATCCCGCCCACTACTCGCGCACGGTCACGGCCGCCCGCGTCCCGGCCGGCTTCGACTGGAAGGCGATCAACGCTGCGGTCAAGGGCGAAGGAGTCGTCCTGGCCGGTGGGCAGGGCCAGCTGACCGGCCAGATCTTCCGGGTCGGACACCTCGGTTCGGTCACCCTCGGTGAGATCCTCGACGCGATCGGCGTGCTTGAGGCCGTCTCGATCCGCTTCGAGCGGGCGGTCCAGCCCGGCGCCGGGGTTGCGGCGGCCCAGTCGGCGGCGCTCGAGAGAATGGGCGTCCGCCCGGCCCTGACCAGCGCCGGCGCGGCTGGGGCGTGAGGATCCTGGTTGCCGAATCGGTCGCCCCAGCAGGCCTCGATCTGCTCCGGGCAGAGCACGAGGTGGTCGAACAGATCGGCCTGACGAACGAGGCCTATTGCGCCCTGCTGCCCAACTTCGACGCGCTCGTCGTGCGCAGCCAGGTCCAGGTCGATGCCCAGATGATCTTGTCCGGGCGCCGTCTGGTCGTGATCGGACGAGCCGGGGTCGGGGTCGACAACGTGGACCTTGAGGCAGCCACCCGGGCCGGCATCACCGTCGTGAACGCCCCGACGGGCAACACGATCGCCGCGGCCGAGCACACCCTCGCCCTGCTTTACGGCCTGGCCCGGCGCGTGGCCGCCGCCGATGCCTCGCTGCGCAAGGGCGAGTGGAAGCGCAGCCAGTTCACCGGCGTCGAATTGCGCGGCCGGACCCTGGGGATCGTCGGCCTGGGCAAGATCGGGCAGGCGATTGCCAAGCGGGCCAGGGCGATGGAAATGACGGTGATCGCCGTCGACCCCTACGTCTCGGCCGAAGGCGCAGCGCTGCATGGCGTCGAGCTCGTGTCGTTCGACGCCCTCCTCGAGCGAGCCGATGCGATCACGGTCCACGTGCCGCTGACCCGCCAGACCCGGGGCCTGATCGGCGCGGCCGAGATTGCCCGGATGAAACCCGGGGCCTTCCTGCTCAACGTCGCGCGGGGTGGGATCCTCGACGAGGCGGCCGTCGCCGAGGCGCTCAGGTCGGGCCACCTGGGTGGCGCCGGCATCGACGTCTTCGAGGCCGAACCGCCGGTAGGCTCGCCCCTGCTGGACGCCCCAAACACCGTCCTCACCCCGCATCTTGGCGCATCGACCGCGGAGGCCCAGGTCCTGGTGGCCACCGAGGTCGCCGCCCAGATCATCGATGTCCTCGCCGGCCGGCCGGCCCGCTACGCCGTCAACGCTCCCCTGCTGACTCCCGAAACGGCCTCGGCCATCGCGCCTTACCTGCCCCTGGCCGAGACGCTCGGCCGGTTCTTCGCCCAGTTCAGCCGAACCGGCGTCCAGCGGCTGACCCTCGAGGTGGCCGGTGAGCTTGCCCGCGACCTCGCCGGGCAGGATGCCTCGCCCCTGACGGCAGCCGTCCTGCGGGGCCTGCTCGAGACTTCGACCACCGAGCGGGTCAACCTGGTCAACGCGACTGCGCTGGCACGCGCCCGGGGGATTGCGATCGTCGAGCGCAAGTCGTCCGATGCCGGGGCGTACGCCTCGCTGCTCACGCTGACCGGTGAAGCCGACGGTACGACGACGATGATCGCCGGCACGGTTGCCAACGGCGAATCCCGCCTGATCCGCCTGGGCGAGCACCAGACGGATATGGCGCCCAGCCCGGTCATGCTCGTCACTCGCCACCAGGATCGGCCGGGCACGATGGGCCGGATCGGCCAGATGCTGGGCGAGGCCGACGTCAACATCAGTGCGATGCACCTGGCCCGTTCGGCACCGCGGGCCGACGCCCTGATGATCCTGGCCCTCGACGATGACGTGCCGCCGGCCGTGGCCGAGGCGATCCGCCACCATGAAGCAGTCCTGGACCTGTGGCTGATCCGGCTGGGGACCGAGCACTGAACCAGCGCCTCGTCCCGCCGGGGCTCCATGCCACCCTCGTCCTGCTCCGCCACGGCGAGTCGATCGCGATCACCGAGGGGCGCTTCCAGGGTCGCCTCGACACACCCCTCAGTCCGCTCGGTGAGCGCCAGGCGCAGCTCGCCGGCGACCGGCTGGCCCACCCGGGCCGTCCGCCCCACGTTGCGATTCCCGCGGTGGCCCCGGTCGAGATTGCCCACTCACCGCTGGCCCGGACCAGGGCAACGGCGCAGGCAGCCACCGACGCCTTGCAGGCCGCCTACGGGGACGGGGTGCCCGCCCTGCGACCCGAGCGCGGCCTGTACGAGGTTGACCAGGGTGCCTGGGAGGGTCTCCACCGATCCGAGGTCGAGGCCGACTTCGGGCCCGAACTCGAGGCCTGGCGCCAGGCTCCTCACGAGCGCCATGCGCCTGGGGGCGAGGCGCTGGTCGACGTGGATCGCCGGGTGCGCGCGACGTTGCCCGGGATCCTCGAGCGCCTGGCGGCGGCCAGCCCGGCGATCGACGGCGGCCTGACCTCGGCGGCCGGCTATCCGCCACCGGCACGCAGCCAGGCCTGGTCATTGCTGGTCGGCCACGACGGGGTCTTCAAGGTCGTCATGCTCGCCCTGCTCGAGCTGCCCCTCGAGCGATTCTGGTCGTTCTCGTTCGGCCTGACCGGGATCACGATCCTGGCCATCCACGACGGCCAGGTGGTGGTCCGAGCGCACAACCTGCTGGACCATCTTGGTCCGCTCCAGGCCGACAGCTCGGTTGGCGCCGGGGCCGATCGCGGCGCGCCCGGCGGCCTCTAGGGTCGCGGCCGGTTACTGCGCCGGGCGCGCCGCTCAGCGCGGTGGAAGAAGAGCCGGAGAAGTGCCAGGCGAAGGTGCCGCTGGGCCAGGCGCAGCCCGTCGATCCGGGATGCTTCAAGGGTCCTACGGCCGTACGCTACCTCGACCTTGGCCAGCGCCACGGTCTGCAGGTCGACCCGGGCCGACGGCAGGACAGCGCCGAGGCTGCCGGCATATTCGTACACCGTCTGGTTGGGGCGCGGACCGAACCCGAAGCGGCGGGCCAGCCCAACCACTCCGCCATAGACCCGATCGGGCTCCTGGGGTGCACGCGGACCACGCTGCCAGGCGATGAAGACGAGGGCGCCCATGATCGCGGCGAGGAGCAGCCCTAGGACGATGAAGCCGCCCGTGCCGGGCCCTGCGCCGGCCACGCCGGCGCCGCCCGTGAGGTCCCCGTTGTCGGGCCGAATGGTCCGGCGCCGATCGGTCGAGCTGTCGAGTCCGGAACCGGCCGGGGTGGGCCGGGCCGTCGGCAACGGGGTGACCACCGGGCCGGCCGGCAGGACCTGCCCCTGGCCAACGCCCCCACCGGTCGGATCGAAGGTGATCCAGCCGTAGTTCGGGAAGTAGACCTCGACCCAAGCGTGCGAGGCACTGCGCTTGACCGTCTCGACCCCGTTGGCATCCGGTGTGCTCGGCAGGAAGCCCTCGGCCATGCGGGCCGGGATGCCCTCCATCCGGAGCAGGACGACCATCGTGCTGGCGTAGTACTCGCAATAGCCAACCTTGGTCCGGGCGAAGCACTCGACCACGCCGTCGCTGCCGCAGTCGATATTCGACACGTTGGCCTGGTAGGTGAAGTGAGTGGAGTCCTTGAGATAGGCGACGATCGCCAGGCTCAGGTCGTACGGGTTTGTCGCGGTCGGGTTGGCGGCCTTGATCGCAGCAAGGAGGGCCAGCGTGTTCGCCGCCCGGACGACGGTCGGATCCTTCTGCAGGTAGTAGGCCTTGATCACGGCCGGGTAGTCGGTCCCAGCGACCGCCAGCTTGTTGCCGGTCAGGCCGTGGACAGGGTCGCTGGCATAGACCGGCGGCACCAGGGCAGTGACGTCATAGGTGTCTCCTCCGGATTTGGTGACCTTCCCGATTGAGCGATTCGGGATTGCTCCAACCAGGGCAACGGTGGTGTCGATCGAGACCTTGAGGGGGGCATCGGGGGCGAACACCGCTGCTGGGTCGTAGTTGAGCTCATGGACCTGGACGGTGACCTGGGTCCGGCCGGCCTGGGTCCCGGGTCGTCGCGGGTGCCGGTCAGGAGCGAGTCACCGGCGGTCACTCCGATCGACTCGGGCCGGCTGATGCTCCAATTATGGCCGTCGAAGTTGTCGTAGGCCACCGCTCGCCAGTAATAGTTGCCGGCGTCGGGAACCTTGATCGCGAGGACCGGCGTCTCGTCGGTCACCCACACACCGGTGATCCGGGTCGAGGACAGGAAATCGACCGGCGAGATGCGCGAACCAGGTCCGCCGCCGCGGAAGACAGCCTCGAGGCCGTGGGTCATCTCGACCAGTCGCTCGTCCACGCCGTGCCACAGGCCGGCCAGGGGCGCCGAGGCCGCCGTGGAGGTTAGGACGAGGGCACCGCCGACGGCGACGGCAATGAACGCCGTGCCACCGCGCAGGTAGAGCGTGGACAGCGAGCCGGCCTCGCCCAGTCGATGGCGCAGCCAGGTCGAGCGCTCATCGAGGGCGTGCAGCCGGATCAGCAGCAAGAGAGCCGCCAGGCTGAACAAGATCAGGATCCGGAGCTGCTCATCCCGGGTGATGCTCATGTTCAGGACGAGGGCCACACCGGCGACGATCACCCCGTTCAGCGGTCGGTGGTGGCCGAACACGGCATAGCTCGTGAACTGCCCGGTCCCCCAGCACAGGATCGCCAGGACGAGCATGAAATGGCCGTACTGCTGGGTGAAGGCGAGCCCGCGGAAGGCCAGATCGAGGTAAGCCTCGGCGCTCGAGTTGGCGGTCGCCACGAACGCCGGGCCTGGGCTGAGGTTGCCCTGGAGCAGGACGCCACCGACCGCGATCGGGAGGACCAGGGCCGCAACCACGGCTCCGAGCAGGTGGGCCAGCCAGCGCGGCCAGCCAATCTTGGCCGAAACGAAGCCCCAGGCCACACCGCCGGCGGTCACCCACGGCAGGAAGTCGGTCAGCGCGGCCCGGCCGACGACCCAGCGTGCGTTTCCGATCGACCACGCCAGGCAGAGGCCCAGGACGAGCACGAGCAGGACGCTCAGCCAGCCTTCGCTCGGCGCCAACGGAATCCGGCGCGATCGACCCGTGCTCATCGCCCCACCCGGGCAAGCTGCGTGGCGAGGGCCCGATCGGGATGGATCGCGTACGTCCTGAGGTCGTACTCGGCCAGCGCATGCCCGAGTGCCCGGGTGGCCAGGGCGGCATCCGAGCCAGGCTCGATCAGGCCGTCGGCCCTGACCGTGACGACGACGGTGGCGACCCCGCGGCCGCGCAGGCTGGCCAGTGGCCGGACCCAGGCCCGATCGAGCGACGGGGTGATCACCACCGCGGTCATCCCCCGCCGGAGCCGGGGCAGGCTCATCAGCAGGCCCTCGACGAGAGGGGCGGCCCCATCGCCCTCCACGGCCGCCAGGAGCTGCATCACCTTGAGATACTGCCGGCCGCCCCGGTCGGCCGGCACGACCGCCATCCGATGACCGTACGTGGTCAGGCCCACGGCGCGGTTCTCATTGAGCGACTTGTCGGCGATCGAGGCCGCGGCTCGAATCCCGAGCTCCACGCTCGAGGCGGCACCGCTGCCGGCCTGGACCCGGCTGTCAAGGTCCACGAACAACCACACGTCGGCGGTCTGCTCCAGGTCGAATTCCTTGACCTGGATCTCGCCGTGGCGCGCAGTGGACTTCCAATGGATCCGGTTGAAGCCGTCGCCCGGTGCGTACGGACGCACGCTGGTCGCGAGCGGACTCGTCTGGATCGTCCGTTCCGGCGCGGTATGGCTGCCCTCGAGGTTGGCCGATGGCAGACGCCACAACGGCAGCGGATCGACCCGGGGGTAGACGACCAGGGTGACCGGTTGGCCGACGGCCGCCGAGGCCTCGAAGAAGCCGAACGGATCGCCTGTTCGGACCTGCAATGGCTCGATCCGGAAGTGTCCGCGCCGGGTGAGGGGCACCCGGGCAATCCACGACCGCTCGGCGCGTCCCGAGATCCCGATGGCTCGACCCGGGATCGCCACCGGCAGGCTGGTCGGGTTGTGCACCTCCAGCCAGGGTTTGGGCAGTCGCCCGGCGTTACGCAGGGTATAGGTGACCTTGAGCTGCTCCCCGACGTGGCCGGTCAGCTGGCCGACCGCGTAGCCCGCCTCGAGATCCGTCAGGCCCAGGCGGGTCAGGACGTAGCTGCCGCCGACGATCAGGATGCCCAGGTAGAGCAGATAGAACAGGAAAGGCAAGCCGGATGAGAACGCGGCCAGGACAAGGATCACCGCCAGAGCAACGACGGGCAGCCGGCGCAACACGGAATTCGACCCTCAGCGAGCCAGTCGTTCGGCGGTCCCGCCGTCGGCTGAACCGGCGACGATCTCGCGCGGTCCGTGGAGGGTGGGCGACACCGCCCCGACCGGCAGGGTGTCGAGCAGTTCGCGAATGATCTGGGCGGGCAGGACGTCGTGGATCGTCGCACTTGTCTTGATGATCAGGCGATGGGCCAGGCACGGCTCAGCCAGCGCCTTGACGTCGTCCGGGATGACGTAGTCGCGGCCGAGCAGACCGGCGTACGCCTGGCTGGCTCGATACAGGGCGATCGAGCCGCGCGGTGACGCTCCGAGGTAGACGTCGGCGTGGCTGCGTGTGCCGTTAACCAGCCTGACGATGTACTCGCTGACCGAGCTGTCGACATAGACCTCGCGGACCGAAGCCTGCATCTCGCGTAACTCGTCGTTGGAACAGACCTCGGTCAGCTCGTCGAGCGGGTGGGTCCGCTTCTGCTCGTCCAGGATCACGATCTCCTCGATCGGCTGCGGGTAGCCCAGCCGGAGGCGGAGCATGAACCGATCGAGCTGTGCCTCGGGCAGGGCAAAGGTGCCCTCGTACTCGATCGGGTTCTGGGTGGCGATCACGAGGAACGGGTCGGGCATCGGGTAGGTCGTACCGTCGATCGTGGCCTGGCGCTCCTCCATGCACTCGAGCAGGCTCGACTGGGTCTTGGGGGTCGCCCGGTTGATCTCATCGGCGAGGACCACCTGGGCCATGAGCGGCCCCGGCCGGAATTCGACTTCCGGGGTCGTCTGGTGGTAGATCGACAGGCCGGTCACATCGGACGGCAGCAGGTCCGGGGTGAACTGGATCCGCCGGAACGTGCAGCCCAGGCTCCGGGCAATCGCCTTGGCCAGGACCGTCTTGCCGGTACCCGGCACATCTTCGATCAGGAGGTGACCACGGCACATCAGCGCGACGAGAGCGAGGCGCACCTCGTGGTGCTTGCCCACGATCACGCGCTCGACATTGGCGACGACCTTCTCGCCGGTCTCCTGGATCTTCGTCATCGGGCTCCCTCGGTGACGGGTGCCGATCAGTTGCGAACGGCGGGGCTGGACCGGCTGGCGACCGGCGAGGTGTATGGGGGATCGTACGTCAGGGACGCCCATCTGGTTCCATCCGTGACGCGGACGTCGCGTCACGAGCGAGACGAGCCCAGAGGGGCCACGATAGCCGCGATGATGGACCCGTCCCACCCGCCTGCGCCCGCCTCGCCCGCCCAGCCCGACGCCGAGCACCGTCGACTGGCCGCCCGTGACGCCGGAACCGCTCACTGGCAGCGCTGGGGGCCCTACCTGTCGAGCCGGCAGTGGGGCACGGTCCGCGAGGATTACTCGGCCGATGGGCAGCCTTGGACCTACCTCACCCACGACCAGGCCCGCTCCCGGGCGTATCGCTGGGGTGAAGACGGGCTCCTGGGGATCAGCGACGATCACGGCCGGCTGTGCTTCGCCCTGAGCCTCTGGAACGAACAGGATCCCATCCTCAAAGAGCGCCCGTTCGGTCTGTCGGGGCCCGAGGGCAACCACGGCGAGGACGTCAAGGAGCTCTATTGGTTCCTCGATGCCACGCCCAGCCACAGCTACCTGAAGGCCGCCTACGCCTACCCGCAGGCTGCCTTCCCGTACGCCGACCTGGTGGCCGAAAACGCCCGGCGCAGCCGCGACGAGGACGAATACGAGCTGGTCGATACCGGCGTCTTCGCCGGCCGGCGCTGGTTCGACGTGCTCGTTGAGTACGCCAAGGCCGGCCCTGACGACATCCTGGTTCGGATTCGAGTCACCAACATGGGGCCCGACCCGGCCCCGATCCAGCTGCTGCCGACGCTCTGGTTCCGGAACACCTGGTCGTGGGGACGAGGCGGCCAGCGGGCTCGCCTCCAGGCCGGACCGGCCGGCCCCGGCGATCGACCGAGCGTTGTCGGCGAGGATCCTCGGCTTGGTCAGATCCGGCTCGACATCGACGGCGCAGGCGAGCTCCTGTTCACCGAGAACGATTCGAACTCCGAGCGGCTGTGGGCCAGCCCAAACGCGCAGCCGTTCGTCAAGGACGCATTCCACCGGGCCATCGTCGACGGCGAGACGGCCGCCACGAACCCCGGGCGGGTCGGTTCCAAGGCGGCCAGCCGGCATCGCCTGGTTGTTGCCCCGGGCACAACCGAGACGCTCCGCCTGCGACTCCGGCTCGGGTCACACGCCGCGGCCGGCGGGAGCCTCGACCCGTTCGTCGATTTCGAGCAGGTCTTCGCGGCCCGGATCGCGGAGGCCGACGCGTTCCATGCCGGCTTCGGAGGTGACGCCCTCAGCGATGACGAACGGCTCGTCCAGCGGCAGGCGTTCGCCGGCCTCATCTGGTCCAAGCAGTTCTACCACTACGACATCGACAAGTGGATCGATGGTGACCCAGCAGCGCCGGCCCCAGCCTCGCGCCGGGTCGGCCGCAACGCCGAGTGGCGCGAACTCAACACCAGGGACATCCTGTCGATGCCCGACAACTGGGAGTACCCCTGGTTCGCGGCCTGGGACCTCGCCTTCCACTGTGTTGCCCTTGCCGTCATCGACCCGACCTTCGCCAAGGACCAGCTCCTGCTGCTCACCCGCGAGTGGTACATGCACCCGAATGGTCAGCTGCCGGCCTACGAGTGGAAGTTCAGCGACGTCAACCCGCCGGTCCACGCCTGGGCTGCCTGGCGCGTGTACCAGATCGACAAACGCATGTCCGGCAAGGGCGACGTCGGCTTTCTGGAGCGGGTCTTCCACAAGCTTCTGCTCAACTTCACGTGGTGGGTCAACCGCAAGGACCTCGACGGTGCGAATGTCTTCCAGGGCGGCTTCCTGGGCCTCGACAACATCGGCCTGTTCGACCGCGATGCGCCGCTCCCGGGCGGAGCCCATCTCGGCCAGGCCGACGGTACCGCCTGGATGGGGATGTTCTGCCTGAACATGCTGGCGATCGCCCTCGAGCTCGCCCGGGAGGACCTGGTCTACGAGGACATCGCAACCAAGTTCTTCGAGCACTTCCTGTACATCGCGGGTGCCCTCAACAACATGGGCGGCAGCGGCATCTCGCTGTGGAATGAGGACGATGGCTTCTACTACGACGTCGTCCACTTCGACTCGGGCCAGGTCGTCCCGCTCCGAGTTCGCTCACTGGTCGGATTGATCCCGATGCTGGCCGTTCACGTCCTCGAGCCCGAGGTGATCGAGGCCCTGCCCGGCTTCCGCCGACGGATGCGCTGGTTCCTGGCCAACCGGCCCGACCTCGCCTCGAACGTGGCCAGCTGGACTGAGCCTGGTGTCGGCGAGCGCCGGCTGCTGTCCCTCGTCCACGGCGAGCGGCTCCAGGCGATCACCCGGCGGATCGTGGACCCGGCGGAATTCCTGAGCCCGCATGGTGTCCGCTCGCTGAGCCGCGAGCATCTGGCCAACCCGGTCAGCCTGACCCTGCCCGGTGGTCCCGAATACAGGATCGGCTACGAGCCGTCCGAGTCACGCTCCGGCATCTTCGGCGGCAATTCGAATTGGCGCGGGCCGGTCTGGTTTCCGATCAACTACCTGTTGATCGAGGCCTACCTGACCTTCCATCACTATCACGGCGCCAAGCTGAAGGTTGAGTTGCCCTCCGGGTCGGGCCGGTTCAGGGAACTCGATGACGTCGCCTGGGAGCTGTCCGATCGCCTCGTCGGGCTGTTCGTTCGCGACGCAGACGGCGCCCGGCCCGTCCTGGGAGCGGAGGCGTATCTCCAGCCCGATCCCGCGTGGGCCGACCGGATCCCGTTCTTCGAGTACTTCGACGGCGACACGGGCCGCGGCGCGGGAGCCGCCCACCAGACCGGGTGGACAGCCCTCGTCGCAAAACTGCTCGAGCAGACGGCCCGGCGACGACGGCGGACGGGCGACCCGGACGATCCCGCCGGCTGATCCGATCAGCGCAGGCACGCGCGCCGCCGGAGGCTCGGCGGTCAGCCTCGGATCAAGGTCAGGGCACCAACCCACAGGGTCATCCCACAGCCGATCCCAGCCATCGCGGCCAGGAAGAGCTCGCCGCCGATGAACGAGGCCACGGCCATCCCGCCGAATAGTCCGGCCAGCACGAGGGCGACCACGGCGAGGCCGAGGCGTTCGAGCAGCGGCCGCTTCTGGTGGGGAGTGCTGGCGGACGGTTCGGGCGGGACCTCGGCGCCACTCATCGGTTCAAGGTCTTGAGCCAGAGACCCATCAGCGCTCCGGCAATCGGAGCAGCCCGGGCCGAGCCATGGCCGCCTCCCTCGACGATCACCGCGATCGCGACCGTCGGATGATCGGCGGGGGCGTAGCCAATGAACCATGAGTTTGGCTCAGCGCTGCCACCGAGCTGGGCCGTGCCCGTCTTGCCGGCCGTGGGGATCCCCGGAATTGCCGCCCCGGTCGTGAAGATCTGACCCCAGTCACTCTCGACCGCGAGCTGCATGGCCTGGCCGATCGTGTCCGCCACGCCCGGGCTCATCACGGTCCGCCAGACCTGCGGAGCGACCGTTTCGGTGCGGCTCGGTCCGTTGATCGCCGTGACCAGCTCGGGCTTCATCAACACACCGCCGTTGGCGACGCTGGCTGCCACGAGGCCCATCTGAAGCGGCGTCACGAGGGTCTCCGCCTGCCCGTAGGCAGCGTTGGCAAGCTCGACCGCGTCGCTGAAGCCGCCGCCGAACGAACCACCCCCGTTGGTAACCTGGCTGCTGGCCGTCGGCAGGTCGAACGGGATCGCCCCTCCGAACCCCGTTCGGGCCGCCCAGTCGGCCAGGGCCGCGCCACCCGTCCGCAGGCCGGTCAGGGCGAAGTAGATGTTGCAGGAGACCGCAAGGGCCTGGTCGTAGTTGAGTGCCTGCGAGCCCGTGAAATCGTGGTGGCCGTCGCGAACCCGGAAGCCCGACACCAGCAGGCCCGTCTGCTCGGCGGCCGGCTGTTGGGGATAGGTGGTGGCGGGGCTGATCGCGCCGGAACCGAGGGCGGCGATCGAGGTCACGATCTTGAAGACCGAACCGGGCACGTACAGGCCCATCGTCGCCCGGTTCAGGAACGGTTGCCCGGCGGCTGCCGACGTCCGCGTGAAGGCAGCCTGGGCGGTCAATGGGTTGGCAATCGCGCCGGCATCGAAGACCGGCGTCGAGGCCATGGCCAGGACCTGGCCGGTCCGCGGGTCGAGCATCACCACGGCCCCACGATCGGTCCCAAGCGCCTTGACGGCCGCCTCCTGGAGTTTGAGCGACAGGCTCAGGGTCAGTTGATCGCCCTGGCGCCGGCGCGGGGCGAGCTTGTACAGCAGGTCGTCGAGCGAGTTGCCGCTGCCGAGACCGGCCAGCTCGGCGTTGTACGCCCGTTCGAGTCCGGCCGTCCCGTACACCGGTGAGGCGTAGCCGATCAACGGTGCGAGCGAACGATCGGCGTAGACCCGATAGGGCTCCCCGTTCCGGTCATTCCTGCTCGTCGCGAGAATCGCCCCCGAACGATCGAGGATCCTGCCTCGCACGACGTCCCGGGCCGTGGCGATGACGAGCGGGTTGTCGGCGGCGCGGCTGAGCTCCGATGCCCGGACGACCTGCCAGTAACCCGCCCCCACGGCGATCAAGCCGAAGAGCAGGCTGAGGATCAGCCCAACGCGAGCGATCCCCCGCCCGATCGGGGCCCGTTCCCGGTGGTTCACCTGGCGGACCCGCGCGCGGCGCCGAGAAATCGCGCTCGCCGTCGGCTATCCGGACGAGGTGCCGGTGGCGGCTCGACCCCCCGGTCGGACAGCGCCAGCAGGAGGCCGATCACGACCCCATTGGCGAGCAGTGACGACCCGCCATAGCTGATGAACGGCAGGGTCACCCCAGTCAGCGGGATCAACTTGAGATTGCCAGCGGCGATGATGAACGCCTGGACGCCGACGACGAGGGTCAGGCCGGCGGCCAGGAGCGAGCGGAATTCGTCGGCCGCCGAGATGGCCACCCGGAGGCCTCGTTCGATCACGACCAGGTACAGGCCCAGGATCGCCACGACTCCGATCAGGCCGAGCTCCTCGCCCAGGGCCGCGAGCGGGAAATCGGTGTGAATCGCCGGAATAGGGAGATGGCCGGCCACCAGTGGCAGACCCGCGCCCAGACCGGTCCCGATGATCCCGCCCCGGGCGAACGCGTAGAGCGACTGGACGACCTGGTAGCCCTTGCCGCTGGCATCCACGAACGGATTGATCCAGATGTCCACCCGATCGCGGACGGTCCCGAACAGGTGATAGGCAAGAACGCTGCCGGCAACGAACAGGAGCAGGCCGATGACGACGTAGCTCGTCCGGGCAGTGGCGATGTAGACGAGGGCGAGGAAGACCGCGAAGAAGAGCAGGGCGGCGCCGAGATCGCGCTGAACCACCACGATCCCGAGGGCGATCGCCCACATCGCCAGCATCGGCAGGAGGTACGGCAGCGGGGGCAGTCGAAGCGGGCCAAGGCGCATGCTGGCATCGACGAGGAGCGGCCGGAATTCGGACAGGTAGCCGGCCAGGAAGATCACCAGGATCACCTTGATCAGCTCGGTCGGCTGGCCGCTGAACGGCCCGATCTGGATCGTCAGGAGCGCCCCGTTGACCTCGTTGCCGAACAGGAACGTGAGCAGCAGGAGACCGATCCCGGCAGCCGCCCAGGTGTACTTGTAGCGACGCAGCCAGGCGTCGGAGCGAACCGCGATAGCGCTCACGGTTACCACCCCGAGGGCCAGCAGGAGCCAGCCGAGCTGGATCGAGGCCAGCCCGAAGGTACGTCCGACCAGCGACTGGGTGACCAGCGCCTGGGGCAGCCGCTCCATCAGCAGCAGGCTGATCCCGCCGAGCAGGCCGATCGTGGGCAGGAGCACCTGGTCGGAGCGCCGACCCGCCAGGATCAGGGCCAGGTGAGCGAGCAGCAGTGCGGCGAGGTAGATGCTCAGCTGACCCACGTCGGCCGGCAGCAGGCTGACCTTCTGGCCGGCCAGCTCGCGCTGGGTTGCTCCGAGAGAGATGCTCCCGGCGACGAGGACGAGGGCCACGACGATGAGCAGGCCGGATTCGCGCCGGCGCGCCCGCGGTCTCATTCGTCCGATCGCCCCGATTGCCCGGGCAGGCCGTGCGCCGGCGTTCATCGACGGACTCGTTCGAACCGGAAGCGAACCCGGCCGACCTGCAGTTCATCGCCATAGGCGATCACACACAGGCGGTCGATCGCTGCCCCATTGACGAAGGTCCCGTTCGTGCTGCCCAGGTCCTCGACATACCAGGCCCGCCCCCGGAAGGTCAGGACGGCATGCTCCGCCGAGGCAAATTCATCCTCGACGACGATCGAGTTGTTGACGTCCCGGCCGATCGTGGCCACCGCGTCGAGTCCGAACGCGGTACCCCGGGGCGGCTCACTGACGTCGGACCCAACCACGACAAGACGGGCGAGCGCACCGCCGGGATCCCTGGCGGCCGACCGGAGATCTCGGAGGAGGAGCCGTGTCACCCCGAACATGAACAGGTAGAGGCCCCCGAGGAAGGCGATCCGGACGATCCAGATCGCGACGACATAGGGATCCATCAGCCCGAAGGATTGGCGTTCGGCGTGCTTTCGATCAAGAAGATCGTCGAGCCGATTTCGATCCGATCGCCTGCCCCGAGGGCAACCTCCGAGACCGCCACCCCGTTGACCCGCGAGCCGTTGGCGCTGTCGAGGTCGGTCAGGACGAGCATGCCCCGGCGCCCCTGGAGGCAGGCGTGGTGACGCGATACCCGGCGATCGTCGAGGACCAGCAGATTGTCGGCGGCCCGGCCGATCGTGAGCGGCCCGCCATCGAACGCGATGCGGCGCCCGATTCCGTCGGCTCGCTGTTCCACGAGGGTTGCCGCAGGCACGGCGACGGGCTGAACGGTGAACGCCCTGGTGGCGCTGAAGTCCTCGGCAATCCCGTCCGGCCCCGGCACCCGCGGGGAGGGGACCGGTCGCGCGTCCAGCTGGTCGGCCGTGACCCGGACCGTGCCGATCGCTCCCGACCGGTCCACGACCAACTCGACCGTTGGTGCGTGGTCGAGTGAATAGCCATGGGCTCGGGCGAAAGCGAGGGCCTCGTCGGCCAGGTCCGCCGCGAGTTGGGGCGCACGCGAGCCGAGGGCGGCGACGTCGGCCGGGGCGAGGTGTACCCGATACCAATCCGGGACCCGCGCTCGGGATCCGACCATCCGTCGTTCATTCTCCATCGCCCGCTCGATCCGACGCTGGATCTGGATGGGCTGAAGCGGCGAACGGAAGAGGCGGGCCGTCGGACGCTCGAGCAATCGCTCGAGGAATCGCTCGACCGCGGCGATCGGCTGCATGGTCGGCCGGAGTCTAGCAGGCCGCCCGGCCGCCGGACCCGGCCGATCCCGGCACCGGCGAACCGTACGATCGGAAGGCGATGGGGGTACCTGCGGTGCAGGGTCGGGCGGGGACCCTGCGCTATACTCTCGCCCCGCTGGGGGAGCGCGATACCCCGGGCGTGTCCCACGCGTGAAAGTCGCATGACCGAGATCATCACCGAGTCGTTCTGTGAACGATGTGGCACTCGCTACACGTTCGAGGCGGCCATCCCGAAGAAGCGCCGGATCGGCAGGCTCAAGGTCCTTTCGAAGGGCCTCAAGAACTACGTCCTCAGCGACGATTCGTCGTTGGACGAGGCACTTGCCGAGGCCCGCTCCGAGGAGCAGCGCGAGATGACCGGCGGGCAACTCGACGCGTTCCATCAGACGTTCCAGTTCTGCATGTCGTGTCGCCAGTACACCTGCGCGAACTGCTGGAATGAGGCCGACGGCCGCTGCCTGAGTTGCGCGCCGCTGGCCCTTTCGGGAAGCCAGCTCCGATCCCCGCTCGATGACCTCCTGTCGGGTGGCGGGATGTCATCAGTCATTGCCCAGACTCCTGTCGACGCCGGGGTTGCTCCGAGCTCGAACGGAAACGGCCACCTCGAACCTGAGGCGGAGGCGCCGGCTGTGCCGGATTCGCCAGCGGCACCAGGCGCCGACTCGGTCTGGCCGACCATCGACCTGGTCCAGACGGCAGAAGCCCAGGCTGCGCTGGAGCCCGCGACTGTGGCCCCGGCCGAGCCTGTCAGCGAGCCTGAGGCTGCTGCCCCGGGAATCGCGACCGAGGACAGTGCCCCCACGAACGATTTCTGGGCACGGCCGTTCACCGGCTACGCTCCGATCCCCGAACCAACCAATGGGCACGTCCATGACGCCGCAGCGGACCAGGTGGAGGCCGTGGCGCCGGTAGAAACCAGGGAATCGGTCGAAGGCGTGGAATCAGCCGAAGACGTTGCACCAGTCGCCGAGCCGAGCTGGGACAGCGAACCCCTGGCACGAGTCCTGGAACCTACCGCGGCCGCGGCTCCGGCCGTCGACGAGCCCCTGCCCGCCGAAGACGCTTCAGCGCTCCAGCCGCTGGCGGCGGTCGAGCCCGACGAGTGGGCGCTTGAGTACACGCACGAGGTTCCAGAGTCCACGAGCGAGGTCCCCGGCTCGGTTGCGGAGAGCCAGGCCCTGCCACCGGACGAGACCGCGGCGGAGGTCGCCGAGCCGGTCGGCCCGATCGAACCTGCCGCTGCCGAGTTCGATCTTCGAGCCGCTGAGCTGGCCGAGCGAACCACCCGGCTGCTGGGGCGTTTCCGGGTGAAGTCCGGCGCCGACGAGACCGCCCCGATCGTCGCGCCCCAGCGCGAGTGGGCCACCGAACCGGCGCCCGCCGAACCCGTCGCGCCGGTCGAGGCAGTTGAGGCGGTCGAAGCCAGCCCGCCAGCCGAGGCAGTCGCGCCGGTCGAGGCAGTTGAGGCGGTCGTGCTGGTTGAAGCGGAACCCACGCCCAATGCCCCCGCCGTCGATATTGTCGAGACGCCAGTCTGGCCCACGCCGGCGCAGGCGCCCTGGAGTGGCCCTCCGGCCCAACCCGAGGCTGCCCCCACCCCGGCGTCGGTCCGCCCGCCACCCGTGGCTCCGCTGGCAGCACCACCCATCTGGCCGATGCAACCCACAGGCCAGGCGCCCGAATGGCCCGCCCCGCTTCGGCCGGGCGTGGACCTGAGCGTCCCTCCGACGTGGGCAAGCCGCGATGCCGGCCTGTGGAACGCCTCGGCCCAGGAAGTCGTCGTCGCGGCCGCCCAATCCGCCGTGCCGGGCGGCATCCAGTCGTGCATCAGCTGCGGCCTGTCCCTCTCGGCGACAGCCCGCTTCTGCCGCCGGTGCGGTTCGCGCCAGGGCTGATCAGCGCGTCTCGCGACGTTCGCGGGCCGGCCAGCCCTCCTCCCGAAAGCGCACCCAGACGAGTCCCAGCAGGAGCAGCTGGGCCACGATCGACAGCCAGGCCAGCACGGCAAACGTGGCCGCGACCGCGCCATACAGCACGGCAATTCCGATCAGCCTCGGAGCGACAAAGGTAAAGATCTGGGTGAATATGGCGGCCCCAACGCCGACCACCAGGGCCGGCAACCCGATCGCCCGCCAGCTCGGCCTGCTCGGTGGCATGTAGCGATAGACAGCCGCGACCCCAGCGGCTGTGGTCCCGGCCGCCACCAGCGGGTTGAGCAGGGCGAAGTTGGCCAGGTCGATCTTGACTGCACGGTCGCCCAGACCGGCCATCACGAGGGATCCGACCGAGGCCAGTCCGAGGGCGGCGACCACGGCGGCGATCAGGACCACGACAGAGGTGATGCCGAGCAACGAGCGCCGGACAATGCCTCGTTCGGGCCTGCGGTCGAACACCCGGTCGAAGCTCGTGTCCATGGCGCGCGCGAAACGGCTGGCGCCCCAGACCAGGGTCACGAGGCCAACGATCGATACCTGGGCTGCTCCGGCGGACATCGCATCGAGCGTCCGGCCGAGCAAATCCCGAAGCGGCGGCACGTAGGCCGCGATCGCATCCACGATCTCGGTCTGGCGAGCCGGATCCTGGACGACCAGGCCGACCACGGCGGCGACGAGGAGGAGGGCCGGCAGCAGCGCGAACAGCGCGTTGTAGGCAAGTCCGTCGGCCAGGATCCCGCCGCCGAGCCGGCCATAGGCGGCAACCACAAGGTGCGTCCGCCGCGGACCCGGCAGGCCCATGAACCCGGCCCAAGCCCCTCGCAGGCGGCGGATCCTACAGTTCCTCGAAGAGCCCCGGTTGAAGGTCGCCGGCGCGGACGTGGCGGGGTGCCGCGACCAGTGCCCTGACCTGGCCCCGGCGGACGAACCGACGACCACCGAGCTTGATGCTCTGGAGCCGGCCCGTGCGGGCCCAGCGGCCGATCGTCGCTGGTTGGAACCGGATGTTGGCCGCGGCCAGGATCTCGCTTGCCTCGGCCAGGGTGATCCAATCGGCGGGGGCGGCCATGATCAGTCGGCCGACGTCGCGGGCGCCGACGGCAGCGTGCCGCCCTTGGCAGCCGCCGGCTTTGGCTTGGCATCCGCAGGTTTGGCGCTGGAGTCGCCGGTCGAGCCAGGTTCAGGCGAACTCTCGCCTGAACCTGGAGCCGGCTTCTGGGTGGCCTCGGACGACTCGCCCGACTCGGCCGACCGGGTCGGCTTTGCACTGGCCCCACTCCGGTCCTTCTTGGCCCAACCCGATCCCTTGAAGTGGATCGTGGGCGGATTGAACGCCTTACTCAGGGTCCCCAGGGCACCACAGGCCGGGCAGGCGGCGGGCGCGCTGCCGCTGATCGAGTGGCGGATCTCCGTCGTCCTGTGGCAGTTCGAGCAGATGTAGTCGTAGGTGGGCATCAGGTGGGCGATTATCCGCGCAGCAGGCGCATGCCGCACTTGGGGCAGTAGAAGGCGCGCTCGTGGGCGGAGGCAAAACCGCAATGGGCGCACACCAGGCCGCCTCGACCGGCCGCCGGGACGGGCCGCTCGAGCGCCGTCAGGCCCATCGAGTACTGGTTGGCCATGATGTTCGTCAGCAACCCGCCCAGGATCCGGGCCCCGTTCCGGTCGGTGTCGCCGCGGACGCCCCGGCCGCCCCAGCCGACGACGGCCCGCAGGACGAGGTCGCCGTTCGCCTCGTCCCAGTGCGAGGCGACCCCACCCACAATCGCGCTGTACTCGGGATAGCCGGACGTGTCCGTCTCACCTTCGAGCAGGCCGCAGGCAAACGTGTCAAAGGCAAGGTCGATCGCGTCGATCGACTCCAGGACGACGAGGGCATGGCGCGTGATCGGCGAGCTGGCATGGTGGGCGTTCAGCCACTGGAGTGCCTCGGACGGATGGACAATCGAGGGCGATGCCTGGCTGAACTCGATCGGCAGCGGCTCGACCACCTCGACCTCGCTCCGGCTGATCCCGGCCAGCATCGAGGGAATCTCGTGGAGGGTATGGGGGCCGGCCTTGAAGCGGACCCCGGCGCTGCTCTTGCCCGCGTAGTACAGCTTGAGCTGGTACTCCTGGGCGGAGATCTCCTCAGGCAGCGCGCCTGACGCGACTCCCTCGCCCGCGCCGGACTTGGCGCCCGAGTTCTTGCGTCTCAGGAATTCAGGTGACACGAACTACTCCCCGTGGTGTGGCCTCCGGGCGATGATAGCGCGAGGCCGCCGCCCGGGACAGGGTGACCACCGTACGGTTGCACCCGGCCCAGGCGGGTCGGCCGGCCCGGCCTCAGGGCTTCAGACGCTCCTCGAGCCTGGCGACCTGGTCGGCCAGCTCGGCCGTGCGGACGCGGGCGCCCTCGACGACCGGCGCCGGCGCCTTGCCCACGAATGCCTCATTGGCCAGGCGAGCCCGAGCTGCGGCGAGCAGTCCCCGGGTCGTTTGGAGTTCGCGCTCGAGTCTCTGCCGGTCGAGAGCGATCAAGTCGGCGTCAGCGGCTTCCGCCGAGACCCGGCCGACGACGGCTTCCCAGCCACTCCCGATGACCGACAGGCCGGCGCCTCCGGTCGCAGCCAGGAACGCTGCCCGGGTCGAGTGGATCGTCAATGGACGGATCCGGGCAAGGCGTTCCAGGGCTGGCCGGAGCGCCTCGGCCGCCCCGGCCGCCGCCGGATCCCCCACGAGGTCGACCGGCAGCCACGTGGACGGCTCGACATGAGCCTCTGATCGGGCGTTGCGAATGCCCCGAACGAGGTCGATCACGACGCCGACCTCGGTCTCGGCGGCTTCGTCGCGGCGGGTCGCGACATCGGGCCCCGGCCAGTCGGCCACGATCAGCAGCTCCGGGTCATCAAGCCCGTGGGGCGTCGCCGTCCAGATTGCCTCGGTCAGGAATGGCATGAACGGATGGAGCAGGCGCAGGTTCGTATCGAGGGCCTCGACCAACGTCCACCACGTCGCCTCGCGCGCCGCGCTTGAGAGGGAGGTATCGGTCAGCCGCACCTTGGCCAGCTCCAGGCCCCAATCGCACAACTCACTCCAGACGGCGTCGTACAGGATCCGGGTGGCCTCGCCGAAGGCGTAGTCGGCGATCGCCCGGTTGACGGCCGCGGTCGTGGCGGCGGTCCGGCTCCGGATCCAGCGCTCCGCCGGACCGAGCTCATCCGGGTCGGGCGCCACCCGAGCGCCGTCCCGGGCGATCGTCGCCGGCCGTGCACCGAGCACGAAGCGAGCCGCGTTCCAGAGCTTGTTGCCGAAATTGCGGGCCGACTCGAGGCGCTCCGCGGCGAGCTTCTGGTCGTTCCCGGCCGACGTCCCGTTGACCAGGGCGAAGCGCAGCGCGTCCGCCCCGATTTCGTCGATCGCCTCGAGCGGATCGACCACGTTGCCGGTCGTCTTCGACATCTTCTTGCCGATCGCGTCGCGGACCATCCCGTGCAGGTAGACCGTGTGGAACGGGGCCTGACCGGTGAAATGGATCCCCAGCATCATCATCCGGGCGACCCAGAAGAAGATGATGTCGTAGCCGGTCTCCAGGACCGAATTCGGGTAGTAGCGGCGCAGGTCGTCGGTATCGTCCGGCCAGCCCAGCGTCGAGAACGGCCACAGGCCGGACGAGAACCAGGTATCGAAGATGTCGTCGTCCTGGCGCAACGTGGCCACCGGCCGTTGACAGGTTTCACAGGCAGATGGCCCAGCCGGGTCGGCCGTCACCGTGATATGGCCATCCGGGCAGTACCAGGCCGGAATCCGGTGGCCCCACCACAGCTGGCGGCTGACGTTCCAGTCGCGGATCTCGGTCAGCCAATGCTCCCAGACCTTCTCGAAGTGTTCCGGCAGGATCATCGTCCGGCCGCTCCGGGTGGCTTCCAGGGCGCGCTCGGCGAGGGGCTTTGTCCGGATGAACCACTGGGTCTTGAGCCGCGGTTCGATCACGTCGTTGCTGCGCTGACAGCGTCCGATGAGCATCTCGTGGGGAACCGCCCCAACCAGGTCGCCTCGGACCTCGAGCTCGGCCAGGATCCGCCGGCGCGCCTCGGCCAGCCCGAGCCCGGCGTAGCCGTTGCCGTTCTCGTTGATCCGCCCGGCATCGTCAAAGACGTTGATCATGGGCAGGTCGTGGCGACGGCCGGTCGCGTAGTCCTCCGGATCGTGGGCCGGGGTGATCTTCACGGCGCCGGTGCCGAAGTCGAGACGCACGACCGGATCGTTGATGACCGGCACGACTCGTTCGACGAACGGGATCAGGACGTTGACCCCGAGCAGGTCGCGATAGCGCGGGTCGTTGGGATGGACCGCCACGGCAACATCCCCGAGAAGGGTCTCCGGGCGGGTCGTGGCGATCTCGATCCAGCGATCGGGCCGGACCGTACCGTCGGATTCGACGACGTGGTAGCGGATCGTCCAGAGGGTCCCGGTTTCGGGCGTCGGCACCACCTCCAGGTCGCTGACGGTCGTCTGGCAACCGGCGCACCAGTTGGCCAGGGCTTCGGTCCGGTAGGCGAGCCCATCCGTGTACAGCCGGGCGAAGGCGGTTCGCACCGCCTTTGAACTGGTCTCGTCCATGGTGAACCGGAGCCGGTCCCAGTCGAGCGAGGACCCGAAGCGGCGGCTCTGCCGGATGATCGTCTCGCGGGTGGTGTTGACGAATGCCCACATTCGCTCCAGATAGCGCTCCCGGCCGAGCGACGCCCGCGACTCCCCCTCGCCATCGAGGATCCGGTCGAGGACAACCTGGGCCGCGATCGACGCGTGATCGAGGCCCGGCAACCACAGCGTTGGCCGCCCGTTCATCCGGGCATGGCGGACCATGACATCTTCCATATCCGCGGTGAAGGCGTGGCCAACGTGGAGGGCCCCGGTGACATTCGGCGGCGGCTGGATGATCACGAAGGGCTCGGCGCCGGGCCGGGCGCGGTTCCCCGCGCCGTCCGGAGCGAAGACGTCGGCGGCCAGCCAACGCTCGTAGATGCCGTTCTCGACCACGGCCGGGTCGTAGGCTCGGGGCAGGCCCGGGGCCTCCTGCGCCTCAGTCATCCCGGTTCGCCTCCTCGTCCAGGTGGGCCGCCAGGCGGGCCGCCTGGACGCGCAGTTCGGGGACCGCTGTTGACTCCCACAGGTCGCCCCGGCGGGGTGTGCCCAGCGTGAACAATCGGTCGGAGACCGTCCCGTCGGCCGCGATCAGGGCGCCATCCGAGGTCGACTGCAGGCCGAGCCCGAGTGGGTCGGCCTGGGCGAGCCCGGCCCGCAGCAGGCCATCGAGGAAGGGCTCAGCGCTCGACCGGATGTCGCCGCCCGGTCCGATCGCATTAACGATCCGCTCGACGCTGAGGATACGCTCGGCTCCCGTCCGGCGGTCCCGGATCGTCACATCGGCGACTGGCGCCGCGCCGACCGAACGCCCCGGCCGGTCGCTGACCGAGACCAGCCGGCCGGCGTGGATCACCAACCGGCCGCTCCGCTCCATCTCCGCGATCAGGGCCGCCACGTGGGGTGCTGCCCGGTGGCGATGGACATCCCAATACGGCCGCAGGTGGCGCAGGAAGCGGCGCCGTTCGGCGATCGACAGTGAGCGCCAGAGGGCCTGGGTCCGTGGCCTGAGGGCATCGACCACCGAGCGCCAGTCCCCTCCGCCGGCAACGACGGAACCGACCTCGCGACGGACGGCCCGGCTCAATCCGAGTGCGGTCGGCGCTGCCAGGTCGATCCCGGGGCCGAGGACGATCGGGGCCGCAGGTCCGTGAGCGCGCGGAACGAGACCCCGGCGCGAGACGGCGTGGATCGTGCCGCGATGGCCCTGCCGTCCCAGGGAGAACGCCCAGTCGACCATCGTCAGGCCTGTTCCGACCAGGAGTACGTCGGCGTCGCTCGGGATGGCCCGGACGGCTTCCGTGTCCCAGGCATCCCGGATGTAGTCGGCCCGGCCGGTCAGGCTGCCGGACTCAAGGGGCGGATCAGCAGCCGGCAGGTTGCCGAAGGCAAGGACCATCCGGTCCTCCTGGAGGATGTCGCCCGAGGCGAGGCCGACCGTGAGTCCGGCCGGGCGGGGCTGGATGGATTCGACCGTGTCGACGATCCGGCGCAGCCTGACCCCATCGTGAGCCGCCAGTTCAGCCTCGGCGAGGATCGATCGGAGGTAGGTCCCGTACCAGATCCGGGGAACGAACCCATCCGGGGCGAACTCGCCGAACTCCGGCTCGAGCGCCTTGAGCCAGCGCTGGAAATCGCCGATGCCCTCGTCGAAGGCGCCCATCCTGGCAGCCGGCACATTCAGGACGTGGGTCCCCAGGGTGGTCGAGTAGGCAAGCCCCTCGCCCACGACCGGCCGGCGCTCGATCAGGCTGATCTCGAGCGGTGCGGACGCATTCCGAAGCAGATGGACTGCGACCATCGTGCCCGAGAAGCCACCACCCAGGATGGCGATCGCCCGCGCCCGCGCGGAGCCGCCCGGATCGGGATTCAGGCGCTCTCGCCCCGCTCGGCGAGCCACTCCTCGTAGTTCGTCTCGTCGACCCCCTTGTCGAGGTCGACCTTGGTCAGCAGGAGCGGCAGGCGACCATCCCGGATGGTCTCCTCTGTGATGATGCATTTCCGGATGTCGGTCCGCTCCGGGATGTCGTACATCACCTCGAGCAGGGCCTCCTCGACGATCGAGCGGAGTGCCCGGGCGCCGGTCTTGCGGTCGAGGGCAACCTCGGCGGCGGCCTTGAGGGCCGCGTCGGTGAAGACCAGCTCCACCTTGTCCAGGGACAGGAACCGCTGGAACTGGCGGGCGATCGCATTCTTGGGCTCGGTCAGCACCCTGACGAGATCGGCCGCGGTGAGTGCCGAGAGGGTGACGACCACCGGCAGGCGACCGACGAACTCGGGGATCAAGCCGAACTTGAGGAGGTCCTCGGGCATCAGGTGCTCGAGGATCTTGTGGCGCTCCGTCTTCGCGACCTGGGCGTTCGCGCCGAACCCGATCGACTTCCGGCCGATCCGCTCCTCGACGATCTTCTCGAGGCCATCGAAGGCACCGCCGCACACGAACAGGACGTTGGTCGTGTCGATCTGGATGAAGTCCTGGTGGGGATGCTTTCGGCCACCCTGCGGGGGCACGTTGGCTACGGTCCCCTCGAGGATCTTCAGGAGCGCCTGCTGGACGCCCTCGCCCGAAACGTCGCGGGTGATCGAGGGGTTATCTGCCTTCCGCGCAATCTTGTCGATCTCGTCGATGTAGATGATCCCGCGCTGGGCCCGGGCAACGTCGAAATCGGCTGCCTGGATCAGGCGCAGGAGGATGTTCTCGACGTCCTCGCCAACGTAGCCGGCCTCGGTCAGGCTGGTCGCATCGGCGATGCAGAAGGGCACGTCGAGCACCCGGGCAAGCGTCTGGGCGAGGAGCGTCTTGCCCGAACCGGTAGGTCCGACCAGCAGCACGTTCGACTTCTGGAGCTCGACCTCGTCCACCGTGTGACCGGCGTTGACCCGCTTGTAGTGGTTGTAGATCGCGACCGACAGGACCTTCTTGGGTCGTTCCTGGCTGATCACGTACTGGTCGAGAGCCGCCTTGATCTGACGGGGATTGGGCAGCTTGGCTACCTGTGGGCGCGTCTTGGGCGCCTCGAGCATCTCCTCTTCGATGATCTCCTGGCAGAGGTTGATGCACTCGTCACAGATATAGACACCCTGACCGGCAATGAGCTTGCGGACCTGTTCCTGGCTCTTGCCGCAGAAGCTGCACCGATACGGGACCTTGGGCCCCTTCGAGCTGGTCGTCGTGGTCACCGTGGTCTCGCTACCCCTCGTCCGAGCACGTCTCAGTCCTTGGCCTTCCTGGGTGCCGGTGCCTCGTCCGCGGCCGGGATCTCGCCGCCGGCAGCTCCGGCGTCGTGAGCCTGGGCGATCAACGAATCCCCGGTCGCGCTGTACACCTCGTCGATGATGCCATAGTCGCGGGCCTCCGCACCCGACATGAAGAAGTCACGATCGGTGTCCTTGGCGATCTTTTCGATCGGCTGGCCGGTGTGGTGGGCGAGGATCGCGTTGTTGACGTCGACCAGGCGCTCCCACTCGCGCATCTGGATCATGGCGTCCGGGGCATTGCCGCGGAAGCCGCCCGAACCCTGGTGAATCATGATCCGGCTGTTGGGCAGGGCGTAGCGCTTGCCCTTGGCACCGGCCGCCAGCAGGACCGCAGCCATGCTCGCCGCCATTCCGATGCACAGCGTGCTCACCGGGGCGCGCAGGAACTGCATCGTGTCGTAGATCGCCAGGCCCGAGGTCACCACCCCGCCGGGCGAGTTGATGTACAGGCTGATGTCGCGCTCCGGGTCTTCCGACTCGAGGAAGAGCAGCTGGGCGATGACGAGATTGGCCATGTGATCGTCGATCTGGTCGCCCAAAAAGATGATTCGTTCCTTGAGCAGCCGGGAATAGATGTCGTAGGCGCGCTCTCCACGGCTCGACGATTCGATGACCATCGGTACGAGCATTCGGGTTCTCCTGGAATCGCTGATGGCTGGCAGGGATTGGGCCGGCTGACGATCAGACCGGTTCGGGCTGGGTTTCCTGGGATTGGGCCAGATCGAGCACCGACCCTGGGTCGGTGGCGCCGATGGCCGCGTTCGAGCCGGCGGATTCCGCCTCGACCGCTGGATTGCCGTCGTCCTCGAGATGGGGCAGGGCTCGATGCTCGGGGTGGGCGGCCAGCCAGGCGTCGACGAGGGCCTCGACCGTCCGCGTCCGGCGAAGAGTGCTCCGGATGAAATTGTGGCCGCGCTCGGACTCGAAGTAGGCGATTGTCTTGGCGTCACCGGCATAGCGCCGCCGGGCGGCAGCGACCTCGGCCTGCACGGCCGCGTCATCCACGACCACGCCATCCGCCTCGGCGATCTTCGAGAGGACGAGGAGTGTCCTGACCCGATCCTCGGCGCGCGGCCGGAATTCCCGGTGCAGGTCGACCTCGGTCTGCTCGGTCGCCTTGAGATAGGCCGCCTCGCCAATCCCCTGCCGGGCGATCGTGGAACGGAACTCGTCGTGCATCACCTCGACCTCCTGGTCGACCAGGATGGGCGGCACATCGAGCGTCGCGTTGGCAACGGCGTACTGGATGATCCGGTCGCTGAACGAGTGCCTGGCGCGGTCGAGCGCGCTCCGCTCGAGTCGCTCGCGGATCGCCCGACGTAGTTCGGCGAGGTCCTTGAAGTCGCCCATCTGGGTCGCGAACTCGTCGTCAAGGGGCGGCTGGACCTTCTCCCGCAGTTCCTTGACGTCGACCGCGAAGTGGGCGACCTGGCCGCGCAGGCTCTCCTCGCCGTAGTCGTCGGGGAAAGTGACGTCAAACTCGACGTGGTCGCCCGTCCGTGCCCCGACGAGATGCGCCTCGAAGCCCGGAATCAGGCGCTCCTCCCCCAGCACGAGGGGCATCCGATCCGAGGAACCGCCCTCGAACGGCTGCCCGTCCCGGCTGCCGACGAACCCGATGACCGCGTAGTCGCCGTTGGCGGCCGGACGGTCCTCGAGCGGTCGGAGGGTGGCGTTCTGGTCGCGCAGCTCGGACACCACCTGGTCGATCTTGGCCTCGTCGGTCGTCTCGATCTCGGGTCCGAAGTTGAAGTTGCGGTAATCGCCGAGGATCACCTCGGGCGGCACCTGGACCGTGGCCTTGAAAATGACCGGCTGGCCGAGGATCGCCTGGACCATCTCCACATTGGCTTCGGTCAGTGGCACGATCCCCTGCTCGACGAGGGCGTCGCGATAGGCCGCCTGGACGAGCAACTCGACGGCTTCGTCGAGGACGGCCGACGGGCCGAGAACACGTTCGAGCATGAAGCGGGGAGCCTTGCCCGGCCGAAAGCCGGCAACCCTGGTCCGCCGGGCGAGGCGACGGGTGGCCTCGTCCATCGAGCGGTCCAGGCGCTCGGCCGGCAGCTCGATCTCGAGCAGGATGGTTGAATTGGCGGAGGGGGTGGCAGTGACATTCATCGTCGGGGAGTATAGGCGGCGGCCCCGGGGGGTGCCGGGCGGACCGCCCGGCTAGCGCCTCGCCAGCCCTGCCGGGGATGGTGGGCGAGCAGAGACTCGAACTCTGACGCCGCTCACGCGGCACCGGCTCCTAAGGCCGGCGCGTCTGCCATTTCGCCACTCGCCCCGGGCGAGTCTAGCGGACGGTCGGCGGCTGTGACCCCGATGACTGGCTCTGCGGAGCAGTCGACTTCGGCGCGGCGTCGGGACCGGCAGCGGCAGGTGTCCGGCCACGAACGCCGTCAAGGGCGGCCCGAAAGTCCGATTCGTCGACGTTGGCCAGTTGGCTGGCCATCCGTTTGGCCATGTTCCGGCTGGCAGGAATCACCAGGCCAGTGGCCAGGGCGCCGGCGATCCCACCGAGGAGGCCCTTGTCCTCGTCGGGCTTGCGCTTCTCGAGGTAGCTGGCGAACTCCCGCTCGAGTGTGCCACGCACCTTCTGACCGTCGTCACCAAGCGAGCGCAGGGCCTTGTCTACCTGCTTGGGGAGGAGGGACGGTGGCAGTGGCTCGCGCTTACCCCGGATGGCACGGCCCAGGCCACGGGCGACCTTCAACGGCCCCCCGACCGCCATGAAGCCGGCCCCAGCTACCAGGCCGGCTGCCTTCGCCGGGCTGCGCCGTATCTTGGCCTTGATGTCGACGGCCGCTCGACCGGCGGCCTCCAGGCGGGCGAACTCGTCGGAGAACGCCTGGCGGGCCGCTAGGACTTCGGCCCGAGCGGATTCTGCTTCCGTGCCCACTCGATCGTCTCCTTCGTCGTCTCGACCGTGAGTCGAGGGTAGAACCGCTTCTTGAGGGCGTCGAGGTCAATTCCCCGGCGATACGTGTCAATGCTCACCAGGCTTGGCCAGAGCGCGAGGGCAACGGCTAGGCCGAGGCCGATCGCCACGGCCGGGCTGAAATCGATCGCGACGAGGGCTCCGATCAGCGAGCCGAAGATGGCCAGCCCGATCGCTGACCCGACCACGGCTCCACCCGATCGCCGGCTGAGGCCGACCACGATTCCGAGCAGCACGCCGACGAGGGCGCCGGTGGCCAGCCCAACGACCAGCGGCCGCGGGGCAGGGTCGACCGAGGGCAGGAGCGAGACACCCACCGAGACAAAAGCGCGATGGGGCAGGTCAAGCGCGAGCAGGACGGCCACGACGGTCCCGACGAGAAGGGCCACGACCAGCCGCCCGGCCACCCGCTCGACCGGCACGGAGAGGCCCACGAGCACCAGGACGACCGCCGTTCCGATCAGCAATTCCGAGCCGAGCAACAGGCCCCAGCCGATCGAACCAAAGAGCAGCTCGCCCAGGAAGAGGATCAGGCCGACGGGCAGGAGCAGCCCGGCAAACAGGAGCAGGCCGAAGGCGACCCCGACCAGGATCCCGACCCGCTTGCCCTCGGCCCGAATCTCAGCGAACTCGGCCTGGGCCAGCGAGAGGTGGGCACGCCCTACCCGGAGGGCCGCCTCGACCGTGGCCGATAGCTGCTCGCGCAGACCCCTGGGGGCAGGCCGAGTCGAGCCCGGACCGGGCTTCGAATCGGCGGCTGGTCGCTTGGTCTGGTCCAGGATCAGGTCTCCGTTGGGCGCTGCTGTGGACATGCTGATGATACCGCTCGGCGCCGGGCCACACCCCGCACCCCGAGGGCAGAGGCTGCGCTACCCTCACGGGATGGATCCGGCAAGCGCGCCCGGGCGCACATTCAAGCGGGCGGAACTGCTGGCCGTGGGCGCCGAGTTGACGGTCGGCGAGACCCGCGACACGAACAGTGGTGAGATTGCCCGAAGCCTGACCGAGGCCGGGCTGACGATCGGCCGGATTGACGTCCTGCCGGACCGCCTGCCTGTTGTGGCCGGCGCCTTCCGGGCGGCCCTCCGGCGGGCCGACCTCGTCGTCTCCACCGGCGGACTCGGGCCAACCCCCGACGACCTGACCCGCGAGGCCATCGCCGCCGTCCTGGACGAGACACCGGTGGTTGATCCGGGGCTCGAGACCTGGCTGCGCGACATGTGGACCCGGCGTGGACTGCCCTTTCCGGAGATCAACCGAAAGCAGGCCTGGCTGATCCCAAGTGCGGCTGCCCTGCCCAATCCGAACGGCACCGCGCCGGGCTGGTGGATCGATCGACCCGACGGCCGGGTGGCCGTCCTCCTGCCCGGCCCGCCCCGCGAGATGCGCCCGATGTGGTTCGACCACGTCCTGCCGCGTTTGCGCCTGCGCGGCCTCGGGCGAGGCCTGATCAGCCGGACGCTGCGCCTGTCGGGAATCGGCGAATCGCAGGTCGCCGACATCCTTGGCGAGGGGCTCCTGCGCCGGACGAACCCGGAAGTCGCCACCTATGCCCGGGCTGACGCGGTCGATGTCCGGATCTCGGCCGTCGGCGGAGGAGGTCGAACGGCCGAGGACCTCCTCGACGATGCCGAAGAGATCGTCGTCGCCGCCCTCGGGCAGCACATCTGGGCGCGCGGCAGCACGACTTGGGCCGAGGCGCTCGCCGCTGAGCTCGAACGTCTCAACTGGTTTGCCGCCATCCGCGAGCAGGGCACGGACGGAGCCCTCGCCGCCCTGCTCGGTGGCATGCCCCGGTTGCGCCGGGTCGAATCGCTCGCCCTCGATGAGCCCGAACCGGCTGCGACGCTCGCGGCGGACCAAGGTCTCGAGGCCGGGGCGCGCGCTGTCGCCCTCCTGGCGGGGGTCGAGGTCGGCCTTGCCGTCGTAGCCCGCGCCCGCGGCAACGACACGGCAGTCGAGATTGCCATTGTCACGCCGGCCGGCGCCCAGCACGAACGGCGGCTTGGATTCCTGGGAGGCACCCAGGGTCGATCGCGAGCCGCCCTGGTCGCCTCGGCGGCGCTCCTCCGGCACCTTCGCGGGTTCTGACTAGGCGCGCGCCCGGCTGGCCAGCCGGTCCGGCGAGAGGATCACGATCCCGTCCCGCTCGAACCGCACGATCCCTTCAACGCCAAACTCGGCGAGGGCCTGATTCACGCTCTGACGCGACGAACTGACCATGCCCGCCAGGGCACCCTGGGTCAACCGCCCGTCGATCCGGACGGCGCCATGCGGGACGTCGCCGGCCGGGATCAAGGCCCGGCCATGTTCGTTTGAGAGGCCGACCAGGACGTTCGCCAGGCGGGCTGGAACATCGAGGAAACGGAGAGCCTCGACCTGCGCGGTCAGCCGGCGCAACTCGCCGGCAAGGGCCAGCAGCAGGACGTCGCGAGCAGGAGCATGGTCGGCGATCAAGGCCAGGAAGGTCGCCCGCGGGACGTCGATCGTATCGGATGGCTCGAGCGCCACTGCCGTCATCGACTGCCAGCCCCGGTCGAGCAGGGCCAGCTCACCGAAGAAGGCCCCCTGGCGAAGCGTGGCGATGATCGCCTCGTCGCCGCTGGGCGACGGCAGGAAGAGCTTCACCGCGCCGCTGACGATGATGTGGAGCGACTCTCCCGGGTCACCCTGGTGGAAGACCACCCCGCCGGCGCGATGGCGTCGCACTCGCATTGCCGGCGCCATCTCGGTCAGATCCGCGAGATCGATCCCCTCGAACAGGCCCAGCGCCGCCAGGGCCTGGGGCGTCGGCCGGGGGGTGAACATGGCCGGATGTTACAACTCGCGGACCTGTGACATCCGGCGCCGACGACACGCGGCCACCAGCCGGTTCAGGAGATCGACAGGACCGGAGCTTCGTTGCGGGCCGCGGCGACGCTCATCCGCGCCGCAACCTGGCGGGCCACGTCGACGAGTGCCCGGGCGGCCGGCCCCGGTTCGCGCTGGGCGACGGCCGGGATCCCGACATCGGCTCCCTGGCGCACGGTCACATCCAGCGGTATCGAGCCGAGGTAGTCAATTCCGTGCTCCCGGGCGAACCGCTCGCCGCCGCCCCGCCCGAAGATGTCGGTGACCTCGCCGCAATGGCCACACACGAACGCACCCATGTTCTCGAGGATGCCGGTCACCGGGACGTTCATCCGGCGAAGCATCGCGAGCGCCTTGGTCACGTCGAGGAGGGATACCTCCTGGGGCGTCGTGACCAGCACGGCACCCGAGATCGGGACGGCCTGGGCAAGGGTCAGCTGGGCGTCCGAGGTCCCCGGCGGGAGGTCCACCACCAGATAGTCGAGGTCGCCCCACTCCACGTCGCGCAGGAACTGCTGAATTGCTCCGCCGATCAGCGGGCCGCGCCACACGACCGGCTGGCCCTC
>JBBRIM010000001.1:0-36104 GCA_038221095.1 Candidatus Limnocylindrales bacterium | reverse complement strand
CAACGCCAGGGATGTCAGGGTCTCCCAGGGCGGCGTTGGCGCGATGCGCGGAGAGAGCCTGACCGTCGAACTCGGTGGCGTCGGTGCCGCCATGACCAGCGAGTTGCGCCTGAGCCAGGGCATCGCCGGAGCGGTCATCGCCCGCGATGCGACCTTCGAGCAGGCCGGTGTCCGGACGTTGATCGCAAACCGGGTCCATTTTGGCCCGAACTCGGGCGCGGGGATTGTCCTTGCGGCGCACGTCGACGGAGATGTTCGGACCCTCTTCGACTGGCGCGGCGCGCTGGCCTTCGGAGCCGCGGCCGGACTCGTGATCGGCCTCTTCCGGGCTCGCCGGCACTGATCCGGACGTCCCCTCCGGTATACTTTTCAGTCGGGTGACCGGCCGGTCCGGCAGCACCGCCAGGCACCGTTCCGAGCACGGGAGTCCCGCATTACGTGATTGATCCAACCGCCCGTGTGCACCCGTCCGCCGATCTCGAGGCGGACGTCGAGGTCGGTCCCGGCACGAGCATCTGGCATCGCGCCCAGGTCCGGACAGGCGCCCGGATCGGCTCGGAGTGCGTGATCGGGCGGGACGTGTTCATCGACGAAGGCGTCATTCTGGGCAACCGGGTCAAGGTCCAGAACCTGGCCCTGATCTACCACGGCGTCACCGTCGAGGATGGCGTCTTCATTGGCCCGAACGCGATTCTGACCAACGACCGCTACCCCCGGGCGATCACTGCCACCGGTGAACTGGCCCGGGCCGAGGACTGGACTGTTTCGCCCATCCTCCTGCGGACGGGTTGCTCGATCGGGGCCGGTGCCGTCGTCGTGGCCGGCACCACCATCGGCCGCTTCGCAACGATCGGGGCCGGCGGGATCGTGACCCGTGACGTGTCAGACTTTGCTCTGATGGCGGGCAGCCCGGCTCATCGGATCGGCTGGGTGTGCGCCTGCGGCGCGCGGATCCTCGACGCCAAGGGGCGCAAGGCTCCGGCCGAACCGGCTGCCTACTCGGCCGACCCCGAGCTGGCCTGTCCGGCCTGTGGCCGCCACTACCGTTACAACCCGGAAGCCGACACCCTGATCGAACGGGTCGGCCTGCACCAAGGAGCCCGAGCATGATCCCGATTGCCCGTCCCGATATCGGCGAAGACGAGGTCGCGGCCGTCAGCGACGTCCTCCGTTCGGGGATGCTCGCCCAGGGCAAGCGGGTCGCCGAGTTCGAGTCCCGCTGGGCCGAGTACTGCGGGGTCAGGCATGCGATCGCGACCAGCAATGGGACGCTGGCCCTGATGGCCATCTTCGCCGGGATCGGCCTCGGACCGGGCGACGAGGTGATCACGGTCTCGCACACGTTTGCGGCCACGGCCAACGCGATCCTGTCGACCGGGGCGACGCCGATCTTCATCGACATCGAGCCGGACACCTACCTGATCGACGCCGCCCGGATCGAAGCGGCGATCACGCCGCGGACCCGGGCGATCGTGCCGGTCCACCTGTTCGGGCTGGTGGCAGACATGGACATGATCACGGCCCTGGCCGACCGCCACGGCCTGGTCGTCGTCGAGGACGCCTGCCAGGCTCACGGGGCCACCTTCCGCGGACGCCGGGCGGGCAGTTTCGGCCACGGCGCCTTCAGCCTGTACGCGACCAAGAACCTGACCACCGGCGAGGGTGGCTTCGTCACCACCGACGACGATCACCTGGCCGACTGGCTGCGCCTCTATCGCAACCAGGGGATGCGCTCTCGCTACGAGTTCGAGATGCTCGGCTACAACTATCGGATGACCGACCTGAACGCCGCGATCGGGCTGGTCCAGCTGGCCAAGCTCGATCGAAACACGGCCCGCCGCCAGGCGATCGCGGCGGAGTACGACCGGGCCTTCGCCGACCTGCCGATCCGGACGCCGGTCCGACCCGATGGCCGCACCCACGTCTTCCACCAGTACACGATCGACGTTGGGCCGGAGCGCGATGCAATCGTGGCCGACCTGCGCACGGCCGGCGTCGGGGCCGACATCTACTACCCGATCCCGGTCCATCGCCAGCCGTACATCATGGAACGGGGGCTCCACGCCGACCTGCCGATCACCGACGCAGCTGCCGCCCGGACACTGGCCCTGCCGATGTTCCCGGGCCTGACCGCGGCCGAGCAGGCAACTGTGATCGGGGCAGTCCGGTCAGCCGTCGAGGGTCACGTCGGGGCTGCCGTCGAGACCCTAGCCTGATGGTCGAGGCCTGGCGGCCCGTGGGCTCGGAGCACGAGCTGCGCGTTGGGCTCGCCGGGCTCGGTTCGATGGGTCGCAACCATCTGCGGGTGCTCCGGACCCGGCCGAGCTGCCGGCTCGTGGCCGTGGCCGACCCGATCCCGGACGTGCTCGCGGCTGCGACCAGCGGCGGGGCCGATGGACCAGACGCCGTCGGGTTCGCCGAACCACTGGAGATGATCGCCGAGACCGAACTCGATGCCGTGGTGCTGGCCGCCCCGACGACCAGCCACCGGGCCCTTGCCCTGGCGGCAATCGAGCGCGGCGTGGCCGTCCTCGTCGAGAAGCCCCTTGCGGCCAGCGTCGACGAGGGCCTCGAGATCCTGGTCGCGGCCCGGCGCCGGGGTGTCCCTGTCCAGGTCGGCCACGTAGAACGGTTCAACCCGGCCGTGCTCGAACTCGGGCGTCTGCTCCGGGCAGGCTGGCTGAGCACGATCTACGCGATCGCCAGCCGGCGCGCGGGGCCGTTTCCTGCCCGGATCCGCGACGTGGGGGTGACGATCGACCTGGCCACCCATGATGCCGACATCCTGTCATGGGTTGCCGGCGAGCGGCCGGACCGGGTCTACGCCGAGCTGGCCCAGCGGATCCACGCCAGCCACGAGGATCTGCTCTTCGGCCTGCTCAGGTTTCCGTCAGGCGCGACCGGAATGCTCGATGTCAACTGGCTCACCCCGGCCAAGCGTCGCCAGCTGACCGTGGTTGGCGAGGAGGGGATGTTCGAGCTGGACTACTTGACCCAGCGCCTGACGTTCACCCGGGCCAATGCCGGAAGCCCGACTCTGATCGCCGGCTACGCCCCCACCTTCGCCGGCGACGTGGCCGAGCTGCCGGTCGCCAATGCCGAGCCCCTGGCCGCCGAGCTCGACGCGTTCCTGGCAGTCGTCCGTGACGGCGGTCGGCCCGTTGTCGATGTCGAAGACGGGCTGTGGGCCGTGGCGATCGCAACCTCCCTGCTGGCTGCCGCGGCCGGCGGCCAGCCGATTGACCTGTCCCATTTTTCCGCGAGGCTAGCCGACGCATGACCATCACGAACCGACCATCCAGTCCGCCCCCGAGCCTGCTCGGTGGCTCGATCGAACTGGCGCTCCGGACCTGCCATCACCCTGAGCCGCGGACCGTCCGGCCGTGGCAGGGCGAGCCCGGTACGGTCGGCCGGGTCACGGTCGTCGGCGCCGGCAAGATGGGCCTGCCCCTCGCCGTCCAGTTTGCCGGTCACGGCTGGGACGTTACGGCGGTCGATGTTCAGGCCTCGGTCGTGGACTCCATCAACGCCGGCCGCAACCACGTCACCGAGGAGCCCGGCCTGACCGAGGGGGTGGCCGGTGCCCATGCCGATGGCCGGCTTCGGGCGACGCTCGATGGTGGAGCGGCGGCGGCGACGGCAGACGTGGTTGTCCTGATCGTGCCGGTCATGCTCGACGACGAGCAGCAGCCCGACTATCGCTACATGGACGCGGCCGTCGAGGCGATTGCTCCCGGTGTCCAGGCCGGCTCGACGATCATCTTCGAGACAACCCTGCCGGTGGGCGATACCCGGAATCGGTTCGCCCCGCGGCTCGAGGCGGTCAGCGGCATGCGCGCCGACCGGGACTTCTTCGTCGCCTTCTCGCCCGAGCGGCTGTACAGCGGTTCGGCCCTCAAGAACCTGGCGACATACCCCAAGCTGGTTGGCGGCATCGGGCCCGAGTCGGGTAACCGGGCAGCGGCGTTCTACGGCTCGGTCCTCGATGCCGAGGTCGTCCTGATGAGCTCGGCCGAGGCCGCCGAGTTCAGCAAGCTCGCCGACACCACCTACCGCGACGTGAACATCGCCCTGGCCAACGAGTTCGCCCGGTATGCCGACCGGGTGGGTGTCGATGTCCAGGAGGTGATCGCGGCGGCCAACAGCCAGCCCTACAGCCACATCCACCAGCCCGGCCTGGGGGTCGGCGGCCATTGCATCCCGGTCTACCCACACTTCCTGCTCAGCCGGGCACCCGAGATGGAACTGGTTGAGCTGAGCCGGCGGGTCAACGACGGCCAGATCGGGCTGGCGATCCGGACGATCCAGAAGGCGCTCGGCGGTCTCGAGGGCGTGCCCGTCCTGGTCCTCGGCCTGACCTACCGTGACGGGGTCAAGGAGCTCGCCTACTCGCGGGCGTTGCCATTGATCGAGCGGCTGGCCTTCCATGGGGCCCTCGTATCGGCCGGCGACCCGCTCCTCTCGGACGCCGAGATTGCCCGCAGCGCAGCAACGCCATACCAGTGGGGCACGTCCAGCGACGCCCGGGCGATCATCACCCAGACGGCCGATCCGCTCTTCCGCACGCTCGACTTCGCCAACTTCCCGGCGGCCGAGGTGCTCTTCGACGGGCGCAACAGCCTGCGTGATCTGGTCCTGCCGGATCGGGTCAGCTATCACGGCGTCGGGGTACCCGCCGCCACCCGCCTGCCGGTGGACGCCGCCGCCCGCTGATGCGGATCGCCAGTGTCGTTGGTACCCGTCCCCAGCTGATCAAGGCGGCGGTACTCCAGCCGCTCCTGCGCGCCCGGCACGACGAGATCTTCATCGACACAGGCCAGCACTACGACGAGGCCCTGGCCGGTTCGTTCTTCGGCGAGCTGGGCCTGGCCCAGCCGGATCACCAGCTCGGCGTGGGTGGCGGCAGTGCCACTGAGCAGACGGCGGCGATGCTGGGGCGGCTCGGACCGATCCTCAGCGCGGAGCGGCCTGACCTTGTGATTGTCTATGGCGATACCAACTCGACCCTGGCCGGCGCACTGGCCGCGGCCCAGCTTGAGCTGCCCCTTGCCCATGTCGAGGCAGGCCTGCGCAGCTTCGATCGGCGGATGCCCGAGGAGCAGAACCGGGTGATCGCCGATCACCTCGCGACCTGGTCGTTTGCGCCAACGCCCAGCGCCGTCGTCAACCTGGCCGCCGAGGGGATCACCCGCGGGGTCTGGCGGGTCGGCGACCTGATGCAGGACCTGGCCGCCCGGGTGAGCAGCGAGGTCCGCGATCCGGCCGTTCTCGACCCAATCGGGCGGCGATTGGCCGGCGCGGCGACCGTGCCCAGACTCGAGCTGCGTCCCGGGGGATACCTCTTCGCCACCGTCCACCGGGCCGAGAACCGGGAGCCCACTGCCCTCCGCCGCTGGGCGGAGCTGCTGGCGCTGGCTGCGACCAACGCCCGCCCGGTGGTCCTGGCCCTCCACCCCGGCACCGCTGCCGCGCTCGGAGCCGCCGGGGTGCGGCTCGCGCCGACGATCCGGGTCATCGAGCCGCAGGGCTACCGGACAACCCTCGCCCTGCAACTCCACGCTGCGGCGGTCCTGACCGACTCCGGTGGGGTCCAGCGCGAATCGGCCTGGCTGGGCGTTCCATGTCTGATCCTGCGGAGCACGACCGAGTGGCTCGAGGCGGTGGACGACTCGGCCGGCCGGATGGTCGTGGTCGGACTTGACCAGGTTCGGGTCATGGAGGCGCTCAGCCGACTCGCGCCCGGCGAGACGGCACCGGCCGATGCCGCCAACCGGGCCCGGAACCTCCGGCTGGAGCCATCGGGGGCCGGGGCGGCGATCCTGGCGGCGCTCGAGGCAGGGATCCCGGCGTGACCGACCCACAGGCGCAGCGGCTGACGATCGTGACCCCGACCACGGCCCAGTTCCATTCGGGGACCTATCGGATCGGGAGCAGCGCCGTCGCCCGCGGTCACCAGGTGACCGTGGTGGCCCGCTGGGCTCCCGGCCTGGCCATCGAGGAGCGTCACCCAGCCGGCTACCGGATCATCCGGATCGCTTCGGACCCGCGCGAGGGCCTGCCCCTGCCGGCCCGCATCCGTGATCGGATCCGGCGGGGTGCGGCCGGTCTCGGGGCAGCGGATCCCGAGACGGCCGGTGAGCCGGCCACGCCCCCCGCCGAACCAGGCTTCCTCGGACGGGCCAGGCGCGTCGCCGGACGGGGCCGGCATGGAGCAGGTCGCGTGCTGGAGATCCGGGCCGGTACCTTCGAGGCCGCCCGGATTGCGCCTCCGGCCGACCTCGTGATCGCTTACCACTACCTCGGGATCGGGACCGGGCTGGCCCTCGGCAAGCGCGATCGAATCCCGGTGATCTACGACGCCGGCGACATCTTCCTGGCGTCCACCGCCCTGATGGCCCTGCCCTGGCCGGCCCGGGCCGTCATCCGCCGCTACGAGCGGTCGGCAGCCCAGGCCGCCGATGGGGTGGTCACGGCCAACGATGCCTACGCCCGGGAGCTGGCTCGCCGGCTCGACGTGCCCCTGCCGGTGGTGGTGATGAACTGTCCTCCGCGGAGCACTCTGCCGGCGGTCCAGCCCCGCCGCTTCCACGAGGCGCTGGGCCTGCCGCCCGAGACCCGGGTGGTCCTGTATCACGGTGGCTTTACCGCCGAACGTGGGATCGAGGAGCTGATCGCTGCGATCCCCCTCGTGGATCGGGCCGTCCTGGTCCTGCTCGGGTTCGGGCCCCTCGGCGGTCGCTACGAGGTGATTGCGGCCGAGCCGGCCAGTGGCGGTCGGATCCGGGTGATGGCCGCAGTGGCCCCGGCCGAGCTGCTCGAGTGGGTCGCCTCGGCTGACGTGGCCGCCATGCCCATCCTGCCGACCACCCTCAATCATCGCCTGACCACGCCGAACAAGCTGTTCGAGGCGATGTCGGTGGGCGTCCCGGTCGTCGCCTCGGACCTGCCCGGGATGGCCGCGATCGTTCGCCCGCTGGACTCCGGGCGGCTGGTGGATCCCAACGACCCGGTCTCGATCGCCGCCGGGCTGGCCGAGATCCTCGACGCGCCCGATGCGGAGCGAGCTGCCCGCCGGGCGCGGACGCTGGCCGCAGCCCACGACACGTTCAACTGGGAGACCCAGTCGGCCAAGCTGTTCGCCGAGTTCGAGCGCCTGACCAATCGGCCGTGGTAGACAAGCCTGGACCGGCGGCGCGCCCCCGGGCCGTGATCCTGGTGGCCAACTCGGTCAACCCCTATTCGCGCGCGCTGCGCACCGCCCGCAGCCTGATCGGTGCCGGCTACGACGTCGAGATTGCCGGCGTCAATGAGTCCGGCGTGCCCCGCGAGGAGCGCGACGGCGAGGTCGTGATCCGGCGCTACGTCCCCGACCCCGAGGCAGCCATGACCCGGCTGCGGGGGATTCACCAGGCTCGCCAGCTGTGGCTCTGGCCGGAGGCCGATCGAGGCTGGTACCGGACGCTCCGCCGGCAGGTCCGGCCGGCCGACCTGTACCACGCCTGTGGCTACCGCACCGTGGGCGTGGCCCTCGAGCTGGCTGACGCGGCCCGCGCCCAGGGCCGGGCCGGCCGGGTCATCTACGACGTGGTCGACATCCAGCTCGAAACACCGGCCTACGACCGCCTGCCGGACTTCGTGGGGACGATCCACCGTCGGCGCGAACAGCGCTGGATTCGGGCTGTCGATGCCGTGGTCACGATCAACCAGCCATTCGCCGATCATCTCGCCCGGGCCTGGGCACTGGCCGCGCCGCCGACCGTCCTGCTCAATTGCCCACCACGCTGGATCCCGCCCCAGGTCCGGCCGACGCACCTGCGGGCCCTGACCGGGATCCCACCCGAACGGACCGTCGTCCTGTATGTCGGCAAGTTCGCCGAGCATCGCGGCCTGGACGAAGCCGCCGAGGCCGTCCTGCACCTGCCCGATGCGGCCCTCGTGCTGATGGGCTTCGGGCGCTGGCAGGACCGGATCAGCGCCCGGGACCACGATCCGCGCTTCGCCGGCCGCCACTTCACCGTTCCGCCGGTTCACCCCGACCGGCTGGCCGAGTGGATCGCATCGGCCGATGTCTCGGTGATCGCCCTGCCGACCGGCTCGCTGAACCAGCGCCTGTCGACGCCCAACAAGTTCTGGGAGAGCCTCACGGCGGGCACGCCGGTCGTGGTCGGGCGGCAGCTCGAGGTGATGGCCGAGATCGTGGCGGCGGACGACCTTGGGGCCAGTGCCGACGCCAGCGATCCGGCCGATCTCGCCCGGGCCCTCGCCTCGGTCGTGGACCGGCCGCCGGCCCAACGCCTGGCGATGCGCGAACGCTGCCTGCGGGTTGCCCGCGAGCGGTACAACTGGGAAGCGGCCGTCGAGCCCTATCTCGCCCTGGTTGCCCGGCTGGCCGATCGCCCGGCCTGAACCCTGGGCCGCGGCCTCAGAGTGCGGCGGCGGCCAGCTGCCGGGCGACTTCGGCCTCGCGGTCGATCCGGGCCTTGTCCGAGCGCTCGCGATGGAGGGCCACGACCTCGCTCGGATTGCCCTCGGCGATGACCCGGCCCTTCTCGAGGAGCATCGCCCGGTTGCAGAACTCCTCGGCCCAGTGCAGGTCGTGGGTGACCATCACGATCCCCTTGGCAGCCTTGGCCAGTTCCATCACCCGCTTCTGGCTCTTGACCCGGAAGACGGCATCACCGGTGCCCAGCACCTCGTCGATGATCAGGACGTCCGGATCGACGGCCGTCGCAATCGAGAAGCCCAGCCGGGCGCGCATCCCCGACGAATAGGTCCGGATCGGGGCGTCGATGAACTGGCCGATGTCGGCGAACTGGATGATCCCGGGCAGTCGATCGCGCATCTCCCTGTTGTCGATGCCCATGAATGCCCCGGCCAGCAGGATGTTGTCGCGACCGCTCAATTCCTGGTCGAAGCCGGCGCCCAGGGTGAGCAGGCTGGAGATGTGGCCGATCACGTCGATCCGGCCCTCACTGGGCGTCAGGATTCCGGCCATCACCTGGAGCAGGGTGCTCTTGCCGGCGCCGTTCGGGCCGATGACGGCCAGGCTCTCGCCATGCGCCACCCGGAAAGTGACGTTCTTGAGGGCCCAGAACGAGCGATCCTCGCGCGAGATGTGGGTCATGTTCCGGAAGGCGCCCCGGATGGTCGTCTTCTTGGTCAGGCGCAGGTCGTAGCGGATGCCCAGGTCCTCGACGTCGATCATGTAGCCGGGGTCTGCGGGCGCGGCGATCACACCGCTCCGGATCGGCTTGCCGGCCGGGTCGAGTGTTTCGCGCGGCTTCCTCAGTAGCGAGACCATCTCAGATGACCTTGGCGAAGGCCGGCTCGAGCCGCTTGAAGATGAGCGTGGCGCCGGCAATGAGGAAGAGCGAGAAGACGGACAGCGTCGCCAGGCTGAGCCAGTCCGGCGCTTCCGCGAATCCGCTGGGGCCGGCGTAGATCACGTTGTGGTACGACTCGAACAGGGGAACCCATGGATTGAGCTTGTACAGCTGGGCGAGGATGCCGTACTTGCCCGGGTCGAGCTCCTTGGTCGCGTACAGGGCCGGCGAGAGGTAGAACCACAACCGCAGGAAGTGGCGGGCGAGGTTGCCCAGGTCGCGGAAGAAGACATTGATCGCGGCGAACACGAGGCACAGCGACAGGGTGAACAGGAATTGGACGGCGGCTACGATCGGGATGAACAACAGGTACGGCGTGAGCCGGTCGGCGTAGAAAAAGATCATCATCCCGAACAGCGGAACGAGTCCGAAGATGAAGCTGACCACGCCGCTGGCGGTGGCCGCGACGGGCAGCACGATCGTCGGGAACTTGACCTGCTTGATGATCGCCTCGCGCGACGTCACCGAGGTGATCGCGTCGTTGATGCTGGTCGAGAACCACTTCCAGGGCAGGATTGCCGAGAAGACGAAGAGTGGGTAGTCCGGCCCGCCCCGCTTCAGGATGACCGACACGAAGATGACGTAGATCGCCATCTGGAGGAGCGGATCGAGGACCCACCAGATATTGCCGAGCACGGTATTGGCACCGTGCTTGACCATGTCCGCCTGGACCAGGTAGCGGGTCAACTGGCGGCGCGACCAGATCTCGCGGAGGCCCTCGCCGATCAGTTCGATCGAGCCCGGCCGGGCTCGCGTCTGAATCCGGCGCACCGTCCGGGTCGTAGCCATATGCGGGCTAGCCTAGCATGGCCGGCCGGTCCGGCCGGCTCAGGCTGAGCGTCGTCGAGCCACGAGCAACTCGGTTGAGGGCCCGCCACGGCTGACCTTGGTCAGGCCGCGGTCGATCCAACCCAGCACCCGGCCGAGCCGATAACCTCGTTTTGGCTCATCCATCAGGCGCTGCTCGACGCGGCCCCACCAGCCGGCCGCCAGCCTGCTCCTACGGCCGGGCGGCAGGTCGAGCGCCGGATGCATCGTCACGAAGATCGGCATCCGGCCAAGGACGTCGAAACCGGCCGCATCTAGTGCCGCTCGGTAGTCATCGAGGGTCCGGCTGACCTGGTGGAAGCCCCGGAATGCCTGGCCGTGAATGAACAGGTCGGAGACGAGCAGCACGCCGCCCGGCCGGACGACCCGTCCGGCTTCGCGAATGGCAGCGCCAAAGCCGGCATCGTCGGTGATGTGGAAGAGGACATCGAATGCGGTCACGATGTCGGCTGAGGAGTCGGGGCAGGGCCACGGCTCGGTCACGTCGGCCTGCGCGAAACGGTACTCGGGGTACTGGACGGACAGACGTTCGGCGGCCACGGCGGCGATGTCGAGGCCGAGCAGCGAGCCGATCCCGAGCCGCTTCCACTCGTCGATGTAGAAGCCGGTTCCCGGACCGAGCTCGACCACGTCCGCCCCGGCCGGCCTGATCTTGAAGCGCCCCAGGGTTCGCCCCAGGACCACGAGGCGCTGGCGGTACAGGGCCAGGTTGAAGGGCTTGCCCAGCCGGCTATAGCCGACCCCGATCATGTCGAAATGATGGCGCAGGCGGCCGTCCCAGAACTCTGCCGGGCGGTAGACAAGTGGCTCGGCCGGGGCCGTTTCGGCGGGGGTCGACGAGTCGCTCGGCGGTTCGGTCGGGGTGGTCGGCTGCATCAAGCCATGATCGCCCACCTGCGCCGATGACGCGACATGGCGCCGTGCCCGACAATGGCGCCAATGAGCCGCGATCCGACCGACGAGCCCGCGCGCTCCGACCCGCTGATCAGCGAGCGGACGGCCGAAACCTACCGCGAGCATGTCATTTCGGAGCTGGAAGCCGAGAACGAGCGGCTCCGAGAACGGACCGACACGCTCCAGCGCTGGCTCGATGAGCGGACGTCCGAGCTGCGCGCCTTCGGGATCGCTGCCCAGGCCGTCCAGGGCGCCCGCCGGGTGGTCCGTCGCCCGAGCCTCCTGGCGAGGGTCCCACGGGCCGCGCTGCGGGCCGTTCGGGGCGGTTCGTCATCCTCGTCGCCCGAGCGTCGGGTCGGGCCGGTCGCGCCGTCTGCCCGGCGGCTCGGGACGGTCGGGGCGAGCGGCAGGATCAGCGCAGCGCGGGAACCGTCCAGCCTGACCGTCGCCCTCATCGCCGACGAGTCGCTCGCCCTGGCTCTGGCGCCCGAATGCCGGGTGCTCCGGATCACCCCCGAAGACTGGCAGGCGTCCCTCGCGGCGAGCCCACCGGATCTGCTCGTGGTCGAGTCGGCCTGGCGTGGCAACGGCGGGACCTGGCAGTACCGGATCGCGTGGTACGGGCACCCGATGGCGATTGGCCTGGCCGATCTGCGGGCCCTGACCGAGTCGTGCGCGGCGAACGGCGTGCCGAGTGTCTTCTGGGAGACGGCCGGGCTGGTGGGTCGAGGACGATTCGACGAGGCTGCGTCGCTCTTCGACGTGATCCTGACCACGGACCCTGCGGCGCTCGCCTATTACGAGTCGCTACCGACGCGACGTGCCTCGATCGTGGATCTGCTCGAGCCCGGGGTCCAGTTCCGGCGTCACCATCCGCCGCTGGCCTCGGAGGCCGCCGCCGGCCGGCCCGTCTTCGTTGGGTCGTACGATCGCGCCCGGCCATTGCCCGATCGCGAGGCGCTCGACCGCCTGCTCGATGCGGGACTCGGCCGGGGCCTCTTGATCTACGACACGGGCGGAGTGGCCGGGCCGGATGCACCCGGCTTTCCCGAGCGGTTCCGGTCCGTGGTCCAGCCGTTCGTCCCCACGCTGGACCTGCCCGACGTGCTCCGGGCCGCCGCGGCCGTGCTCGTGGATGCACCCGGGGGAGACAGCGAGGTCGTCGTTCCGGCGCTCCTCGAAGCGCTGGCCTGCGGCACTCCCGTCGTCTCCACGCCGAACGCTGCGATCCAGGCCCGCTTCGGCCCCGACGTCCGCGGGTCTTCCCCGGCCGACGATCCCGGCGCGGGGCTCGATGCGATCCTCGCCGACCCGACCCGGGCTCGCTGGCGGATCCGCCGGAGCGTCCTGCCGATGGTTGCCCGCGACTACTGGATCCGTGATCGGCTCGGCCGGCTGGCAGCCGCGGCCGGGATCGCCACGACGCCGACATCGACCACGATCGCGGTCGCGATCGTGCATGACACGCCGAGCCAGACCGTGGCTCTCCTTGGGACCCTGGCCAGGCTCGGCCCGGTGACCGAGTTCCTGGTCGGAACGAGTGACTGGGCCGGCGCCGGCTCCGCCCTGGCCGAGGCGCTCCGAGATGCCCGGCCACTGGTGCCCGTGCGGCTCATCGAGCAGGTCGCCGGTGCAACCCTCGCCGAGCGCCTGGAGCGGCTGGCCGCCGTCACCGAGGTGGACTGGATCGCGGCCTGGTCGGGCGGCCCTCCGCCGCCCCGCGCCCCGGGCGATCCGGATCCGCTCGAAGATCAGATGGACGTGCTGCTCCTGGCGACGGCATTCGAGCCGGGCGACCAGGTCTGGAGCGACGACGCTCGCCTGCCGCTCGCCGTTCGCCGCCAATCCGTCCTCGCCGGGGGCTGGCCAACGAACCGGTCGGCCGACCCGAACCGCGGCCGCATCGCGGCCGGGGAGCTGGCTCGATGACCAGGATCCTGCTCTATTCGCCGGCCAACCTGAACAACATCGACGGCTCGACGATCTGGGTTCAGTCTGTGGCCGAGACCCTCCACGCCAGCCCGACCACCGAGATCCTCCTGCCCCTGCGCGCGCCCGAACGTCGGGACGTGGTCACCAGTCTGCTCCGACGGCTGCCCCGGGTCGAGTTGATCCCCGCCGAGCAGGCCGACCGGAAGGTGGGTGCGAACGGCCTGCGGGCCACCCAGGTCGTCGAACTGATCGAGCGCCTCGATCGCGACAGGCCGTTCGACGTGATCCTGATCCGTTCGTTCGACGTTGCCCTGGCAACCGTTCGCAGCGAACGCCTCCACAGCAGGCTGTGGAGCACCTATGTCCTTGAGCCCGAGCGCGACACGGCCTCGCCGGCCTATCTCCGGGAACTGGCCGAGATCGCCCGCGGTTCGCGTTACCTGGTGGCCCAATCGGAGGAGATGCGCGCCCTGACCGAGGCACTCGTGCCTGAAGCCCGGGGCAAGACGATCCTGCTGCCGCCGGCCATCCCGGCCGAACCGGCCCGGCGGGCCGACCCCGATCGGATCGTCCCGCGCCTGATCTACACCGGCAAGTTCCACCCGTTCTACCCGGTCAACCGGATGGTTGACTTCTATCTCGAGCTCAAGTCGGAGATCCCCGGCCTCGAGTTTCACGTGGTCGGAGACAAGATCCATCGGCCGCGCGAGGACCGGACCTACGCGCCGACGCTCGAGCAGGCCCTGACCCACACCGACGGGCTGATCTGGCACGGCGGGATCCCGCGCGACCAGGTCGAGACGCTGATCGCCCAGGGTGGCGTGGCCCTCAGCCTGTGGGACTACCGCCATGGCTCGCGGATGAACGACCTCGTCATCTCGACCAAGCTGCTCGACTATGCCTCGGTGGGCGTCCCGGTGATCCTCAATCGAACGGCCGCCCAGGAGTCCGTCCTCGGGCCCGACTACCCGCTCTTCGTGACCCGAACCGACGATGCCCTGCCCCTGCTCCGCCGGACGCTGACCGATCCGGGCCTCTATCGGGAGGCCTCAGAACGGACCTACGCGGGCAGCCGGGCGTTCACCTACCCCAACGTCCTTGCCCATATCGCCCCGTTCTTCGGCGATCCGGCCGCGGCCACGGCCGAACTCCTCGCCCGGGCGAAACTGCCCGGTGCCGAGCGCAACATCGGGGTGCTGGGAAGTGCGGCGGGGCCCGAGCGGAGCGAAGCCAACCAGGCCATCGCAGCCGCCCTGGCCGGCCACGACGAGCGCCTCCGGCTGATCGTGGCGGAGCCGGCCGCGGACCTGGCCACCTGGTTGCGGATGGTCGGCCCCGTGATCGTGGCCCCCGACGATCCCGTCGCGCTCGAGCAGGCTCGGGCGGCCGGCTCGATCCCGATTGCCCAGGCCGATCCACAGGCCGTCGTCGCGGGCGTGCTGGCGACGTTCGCCTGATGCGCATCCTGCACGCCGCCCGGAACATCGCCAACCAGCCGGGTGACGTCGTCCAGGCACTCCGCCGGCTGGGTCACCAGGCGGAGCTGTGGGAGTACGGGGAAAGCCCGTTCGGCTACCCGGTCGATCGGCGGATCGACCTCAAGACCGGCGATCCAACCGTGTTCTGGCAAACGTTCCTGGAGTCGATCGACCGGTTCGACATCATCCACTTCCACTTTGCCCGGACGTTCTTTCCCAACGCCTGGGGCGGCGTCCCGGCCTTCTGGGACCTGCCGATCTACCGGATGCTGGGCAAGAAGGTCTTCTTCACCTTCCACGGTTCGGACATCCGGATTCGGCGGATCCACGAGCAGGTCAACCCGTGGAGCTACTACCGCTATTCGGACATCGATGCGGACGACGATCGTACCGAGAAGGTGATCGAGGCGATCCGGACCTACGCCAACCGGATGTTCATCCAGTCGATCGACTATCGCCACTTCGTGCCCGAGGCGGAGGTCGTCGAGCGAGTGATCGACCTTGCCGCGTGGCCGGAACAGGCGCCCGAGCAGCGGGCCCGCCCGGTGGTCCTGCACGTTCCCTCGCGCCGCGGCACGAAGGGCAGCCAGTTCATCATCGAGGGCATGAAGCAGCTGGTCGATGAGGGCGTCGCCGTTGACTTCCGGTTGCTCGAGGGCGTCTCCCACGACGAGGCGCGCCGGTCGATCCAGGCCGCCGATATCGTCGTCGACAACGTCCTCACCGGTGACTACGAAGTCGTCTCGCTTGAGGCAATGGCTTCGAGCCGGGTCGCCGTGGCCAACATCCAGGCAGCCGTCGCTGCGGCCTACCCCGACGCCCCGGTCGTGAGTGCGGATCCGGACACGTTCGTGGACCGGATGCGCAGCCTGATCGCGAACGTCGATGAACGGCGGGACCTGGCGGCGCGTGGCCGGCCGTATGTCGCCCGGATTCACGATGCCCCGGTGATCGCCGAGAAGCTGCTCGGCTTCTACCGGGCGGACTATCCCCCGGTCCGGCCGGGGACGCTGCCCGACTGGTTCAGCCTGGACGGCCGGCGCCAGATCGAGCGGCTCGAATCGCGGCTGGCCCGCCTGGAACAGGACATCGCCCGCGAGCGCCGCGCCCATGATGACCTGCGCCGCCGGCTCGGCCTGCCACCGCTCGGGATCGCCGAGCGGAGCGATGTGCGGAACGCTTCGGACAAGGCCAAGGCGGCCCTGCCCGAGCCGGTCCGGCTGGCCCTGCGCAGGGCCCGGGCGCGGATCACCCGGCGGGGGCGGTAACCCTGGGCGCTCCCGTTGCCGGCCCGGTGCGCCGGCCGATGGCGATGATCACGCATTCCCACTACGAGGAGGATCCGCGCGTCCGGCGCGAAGCCGAGTCGCTCGTCGAACGTGGCCGCGACGTCGATGTCTATGCCCTGCGCCGAGCGGGCGAGCCGGCCGAGGAGCTGCTCGATGGCGTGCGCGTCCGGCGGCTGGGCGTCGAACGGCACCAGGGCGCCGGGATCAGGACCTACCTGCGCGAGTACCTCTCGTTCCTTGCCCGGGCCGGCTGGTCGGTGACCCGGGCCCAGCGCCGTCGCCGGTACGCTGTGCTCCAGGTCCACACCCTGCCGGACTTCCTGGCCTTCGGCGGGCTGCCGGTCCGGCTGGCCGGCGTGCCGATCCTGCTCGACTTGCACGAGGCTATGCCCGAGTTCTTCCGGATGCGCTTCCCGGGCTCGGCCGGGGCCGTCGCCCATCGCCTGTTGCTGCTCCAGGAACGGGCCAGCATCGGCCTGGCCAGTGCCGTGATCACGGTCAACCAGGCCCTCGCCGACCGCCTCGTCGGACTGGGCGTGGCGCCGGACAAGGTCTCGGTGATCCTCAACAGTCCCTCGCTTCGGCGCTTCGATCCAACCGGTCAGCCGGCGCGCGCGTTCATGGCCGACGGTGTCCTGCGCCTGGTCTATGCCGGGGCGCTCACGCCCGTCTACGAACTCGATGTCGTGCTGGCGGCCCTGGTCGAGCTGCGGACCCGCCGGCCTGAGCTCCGGGTTGAACTCGAGATCTACGGCCGGGGCGATGCCGAGTCAGGTCTCCGGGCCTTCGTCGTCGAGCACGCTCTCGGCGAGGTCGTCCGCTTCCACGGCCGGATCCCGATCGATGCGGTGCCGGCCGCGATTGCGGCGGCCGACGTCGGTGTCGCGCCCACGACCCGCAACCGGTTCACCGAGATGAGCCTGTCGACGAAGCTGTTCGAATACGGTGCGATGGGTCGCTCGATCGTTGCCTCGGCCCTGCCTCTCGTGGAGCAGACGTTCCCCGCTGGCGGGGTGGCCACCTATCGGCCCGGTGATCCGGCCGACCTGGGGGGCACCCTGCTCCGGCTCGTGGACGATCCACGCGGCCGGGCCGCCGACATCGAGGTGGCCCACGACCGGATCGTCGAACTGTCCTGGGACCACGAGGCGGATCGCCTGATGGCCCTCGTCGACCGGCTCGCCGGTGATCGTCGCTGAGATGTACGGTACGATGTCGCACCGCCACGCCATGGCCCACATGCCGGGCCTGCCGTGCTCCCCAGAGGACCATCGAAGCGCATGACCCAACGCAGCAGGCCGGCTCCCCAGCGAACCCGCCGATCGTCGAGTGATCGGTCCAGCCGGCGGACCCTGTATCTCAACATCGCCTTCTTCGGTGCGATCCTGCTGGGCACGGCAACCCTCGTCGGGGCTGCCTTCGCCTCGTATGCGGGCGCCCACTGGGCCGCGGTCGCCAACGTCAACGGGGTCTCGATCAGCCGGGACCAGGCCAAGGAAGGGGCCCAGGTCGAGGTATTCAAGCTCAGGACGCAGCTCATCCAGCTGCGCAACGAACTCGCCGCCGGCCGATTGAGCCAGGCCGATTTCGACGCGGCGAGCTCCAGCCTGAGCCAGGCCGAGCAGAGCATCTCGAGCAACGTGGTCGGCGCGCTGGTTGACGACGAGCTCCAGCGCCAGCTCGCCGCCCAGAACGGGATCAACGTCACGGACCAGCAGGTGGACGCCCAGGTCAGCGCCGATTCCACCACGCTCGAGGCTCGCCAGGTGCTGATGGTCTCGGTGACTCCGCAGGCCGCGGGTGCGAAGGTCACCGATGCCGAGAAGACCATCGCCCGGCAAACGGCTGAAGCGGCCTACGCCCAACTCAGGTCGGGCGCTCCGTTTGCCACGGTTGCCAAGGCGTTCTCCAACGACACCAGCGCCGCAAACGGCGGGAACATCGGCTGGATCCGGGTGGCGACCGCCATCCAGGACACGAACTTCGTGAACGCCGTCTTCCAGCTCCCGGTCAATGGCCTGACCCCGGTCATGACCGCAGCCGACGGTTCCTACCTGATCGGATCGGTGCTGGCGATTGCTCCCACCTCCACCGACACCGCCTTCATGCAGCGGATGAAGGACTTTGGGGTGAGCCTCGACGCGTACCGGACCCAGGCGCGGGCCGTGCTCGTCGACCAGGCGTTGTCGGCCAAGATCATCGCCGACGCAACGACCAGGGCCTCGGTCCAGCGCAACGTCAGCCAGATCAAGATTGACAACTCGTCGTACACCGGCCCGGGGGTCCAGCTCCGGGCGCGCCACATCCTGTACACCCCGGGCGCCACGGTCGCCGCAGGCGCCAGTCCGATCCCGGCCAACGACCCGGGCTGGGCCGTGGCCCAGGCCGCGGCCGAGGCCAGCTATGCCAAGTTGAAGGCCCTCGTCGGCACACCCGCCCTGCTGACCACGTTCGAGTCGATCGCCAAGACCGACAGCAAGGACACTGGCTCGGCGGTCGACGGCGGGCTGTTGCCCTACTACGACGCGGGTTCGGGACTCGATCCCGCGTTCGCCACCGCGGTCTTCGCAACTAGCGTCAAGTCGGGCGACTTGCTGGCACCGGTCCGCAGTCAGTTCGGGTGGCATGTGATCCTGGTCGATACGGTCCGCCCCGGCCCCACCGATCGGGCGGCCGCCCTCCAGAAGCAGGCCGCGGCCCCAGGTGCGGACTTCGCGGCCCTGGCCAAGGCCAGCTCGGATGGCAGCGAGGCGGCCCAGGGCGGCGATCTCGGCTGGATCGCTCACTACCAGGTCTCGGCCGAGCTCGAGAAGGCCGTCTTCGCGGTACCGGTCGGTGGCGTATCGGGCGTCGTCAAGCTGTCCGATGGGCTGTACATCTTCAAGGTCCTCGAGGAGCAGACGCGTCTGCCTGACGCCACGCAGCTGACCACCCTCGAGGCGTCCGCGTTCACGAACTGGTACGCGATCCAGAAGGCCAAGGCCTCGATCACCGGGCCGGATGTGGTCCAGAGCTCCGTAGCTCCCTAGCCGCCCGAATGCTCGACGCGCTGCTGGCCGAGGCGCGCCTCCGCTGGGGCTTCGATCCCTCGGCCGGGCTGCAGGTGGCGGCCGCCGAACGGCTGATCGGCACGCCGGTCGAGGCGAGCCGGCCGTTGATCATCGTGCCGCTGGCGATGCTCGGAGCGTCTCCGGCCGGTTCTTCCGGCTCCACCGGTTCCGCCGCGTCGTCCCGAGCCAGGGCTGAGCCGCTGCCAGGGCGGCACGGACCGACCGGCCGCGATCCGCTCAGCCTCCTCGGCCGGCTCTATCCCGGGGCGCATCCGGTTGGCCGCTTTGGTGCCGTGACCGAGACGACGGTCGGCGCGCTCACGCCGGATGACCTCCATGGACCGCTGTACATCGGGCCGGTCGCCCCGGAGCTGGCCAGCGCCGGCCCCTGGGCAATGCCCTGGATCAGCCACCGGCTGCGCTTGCCCGACGGCTGTCCGTGGGACCGTGAACAGACCCACGCCTCGCTCCGCAAGCATCTCCTCGAGGAGGCCTACGAGGTCTACGACGCGCTGGCCGATGGCCCGACCCCGGCGCTCGCCGGGGAGCTCGGCGACCTCCTCCTGCAGGTGATCCTGCATGCCCAGCTGGCCGCCGAGGCCGGCGTCTTCGACCTGGCCGACGTGCAGGCCGCCCTCGCGACCAAGATCGTCCGGCGCCACCCGCACGTCTTCGCCGACGCCGAGGCGCATACCTCGGCCGACGTGAACCGCCAGTGGGAGCGGATCAAGGCCGACGAGCGGGCCGATGCCGCCAGGGCCGACGCTGGAACTGAGGATGCCGGGCCGGGCGGCGCGATGGCGAAGAGTGCCCTCGATGGGATCAGCCGATCGATGCCCGCCCTGGCGGCCAGCCAGGAGATGCAGGAGCGAGCCTCCGCCCTGGGCTACGACTGGCCCTCCATCGACGGGATCGTGGCCAAGGTCCACGAAGAGCTGGCCGAGCTGCTGGCGGCCGACTCGGCTGCCCATCGCGAAGAGGAGCTCGGCGACCTGCTGATGGTCGCGGTCAACCTCGGCCGGCACCAGGGTGTCGAGGCCGAGGCCGCCCTCCGTTTCGCCAACGACAAGTTCCGGCGGCGCTTCCGGAGCGTCGAGCGCCAGGCCACCGAGCGCGGCGTCGCCTTGCGCGACCTGGATTTCAAGGGGCTCGATGCGCTGTGGGCCCAGGCCAAGATCGAAGAGCACACCGAAGCACACCCCGAAGAGCACCAGGAGACGCCACGATGACCCTCGGCAACCAGCCGCCCACGGTTCGAGCCGACGGTCGGGGCCCGACCGACCTGCGCCCGATCACGCTCACCCTCGATGTCCTGAAGTGGGCCGAGGGCTCCTGCCGGATCCGGGTCGGCGACACCGAGGTCCTGTGCGCCGCCTCGATCGAGGATCGGGTGCCACCCCACCTTCGGGGCAAGGGCACCGGCTGGGTCACCGCCGAGTACTCGATGCTGCCGCGGGCCACAGCCGAGCGCACCCAGCGCGAGTCGGCCAAGGGCCGGATCGGCGGCCGGACTCACGAGATCCAGCGCCTCGTCGGCCGCTCGCTGCGCGGGGTCGTGGACCTGGCCAAGCTCGGCGAGCGGACGATCACGATCGACTGCGACGTCCTGCAGGCTGACGGCGGCACCCGGACCGCCTCGATCACCGGCGGCTACGTGGCCCTGGCGGCGGCCCTGATTCGCTACGGGATGGAGCGCACGATCAGCGGCAAGGTGGCCGCGGTCAGCGTCGGCATCGTTGGCGCGCAGACGCTCCTCGACCTCGACTATTCGGAGGATTCCCGGGCCGAGGTTGACTTCAACGTGGTCGGCACGGATGCCGGCGCGTACGTCGAGCTACAGGGCACGGCGGAGGGCAAGCCGTTCGACCGGGCCGGGCTGACGACCCTGCTCGACCTGGCCGGCACGGGCCTCGAGCGCCTGTTCGCCGCCCAGGCAGGGGCGCTGGCCACGGTCCGGCGCTAGAAGCGTGGCGGGCCGGCCCCGGATCGTCCTCGCCACCCGCTCGAGCCACAAGCTGGCCGAGCTGGCCGAATTGCTCGTGCTCGAACGGGTCGAGCTGGTGACCCTCGACGCCCTCGGGATCGTGGGCGATCCGATCGAGGACGGCACGACCTTCGAGGCGAACGCCCGGCTCAAGGCGCGCTTCTACGCCCGGCTCAGCGGCCTGCCCGCGATCGCCGACGATTCCGGGATCGAGGTCGATGCCCTGGCTGGTGGGCCGGGCGTCCTCACCCGGCGCTACGCCGGCGAGAACGCAACCGACACCAACAACAACACGAAGCTCCTCGCCGCCCTCGCCGGGCTGCCGCCGTCGAAGCGGGGCGCGCGCTATGTCTGCGTGCTGGCCTTTGTGATGCCGGATCGCCTCGGCCTGCGCGGCAGCCTGCCGATCGCGGCCGAGACCCGGGGCACCCTCCGCGGCCGGATCGCCGCCGCGCCCCGGGGGAACGGCGGCTTTGGCTACGACCCGATCTTCGAGCCGTTCGGCGAACCCCCCGGCGGCCGCACCCTCGGCCAGCAATCAGCCGCCGAGAAAGCCGCCATCTCGCACCGCTCGAAAGCCGCCCATCGTCTCGGCCGGCGCCTTCGCGCCCTGGGTTTCTGAGAGTCTCGGGCTACGGCCCGGCGCTCTGGCTGAGGCTCGGATCCGGGCTGGTTCCCGGGCTGGTTCCGGGGGTCACGGCGGTCAATGACGGCCGAGTACCCGGCGCCGAAAACAGCCGCGCCGACATCGCCTGGATCCTGGCCAGGTTGGGGACCTGGACCGAGCCGTACGGCGCGATCGTCTCCGGTTTGATCAGGGGGATCCTGATCACCAGCTGGAAGATCGACTTCGGGCCGATCTCGGACGCAATCGCGGCGAGGTTGGGCAGCTGGTCGCGGGGCAGGTCCGTCTCGATCTTGTTGCCGACGGCCGCGATCAGGCTGGGCAGGCGCAGGACAAGGTCAGGACTGGCGAGCTGCCGCCGCAGCGCCAGGAGCAATGACTGCTGGCGGGCCTGGCGGGTGAAGTCACTCTCCCCGACCGGATGGCGGATCCGCGCGTAGGCCAGCGCATCGGACCCATTGAAATGGTGAGGCCCGGCTGTCACCGACCAGCCCATGTGGACGCCGTAGCCGTGGTAGGTCGGGTCGTTGAGGTCCCTGGCCACGTCGATGTTGATCCCGCCGAGGGCGTCAACCAGGTTCACGAACGAGCCGAGATCGGCGACCACGTAGTAATGGATGGGGATCCCCAGGAGGGTCCCAACGGTGTCCTCGAGTGTGCGCAGGCCCCCTGTCGGGAAGTCCTTCGGGTGCGCGCTGGCGTAGCTCATCAGCGAGTTGAGTTTCGGGGCGTAGGTTCCGCCGCCGGCCAGCGGGGTATTGACCATGTCGCGCGGCAGCGAAACCATGCTCGCGGTCTTGCCGACGGGATCGACCGACACGACCATCATCGAATCGGTCAGGGCATGGTCGCGCCCGGCACCCGAGTCCAGGCCGATCAGCAGGATGTTGATCCGGCTGCCCGAGGCCGGCACCAGTCCGCTCTGCGCGCCGGCCACGCTACCCGTCGCCGACCCGTCGGCGAAGATCGACGAGAACGCATGCATCGCGCCGAGGCCCACCGATGCGGCAAACAGGTGAGGGATGGCCGTGACCACGAAGATGAGGGCCAGGCCGGCTGACGCCATGCCGTTTGGGCGCCAGTCGAAGCGCTGATCGAAGAAGGCCTGGCCGGCCGCCAGGATTCGCCAGCCGAAGACCACCGCGTTGACGATCAGGAGGGCCACGATCGTGCTCGGGGCGAGAGCCAGGGCGAGCAGTTGGGGCACCGGCACGAGCCGGGCCACGAGCAGTGCGATCCCGACCAGGGCCAGGACCGGCAGGCCGAACTGGACGGCGGTCCGCCAGCGAGCATTGACCAGCTGTCCGGCACCCGGCACGAACGACGACACGAGGGCGCTGAACAGGCGCCGTCGATTGCTCGGGCCGGCCTCCCGCTCAACGGTGGCCCCGCGGACGTACCGGCGCGCCGGCTCGTCCTGGTGGACGTCGCGCTCGATCAACCGGGTTCCGCGCTTGAGCGGCCGAACGGCCGTGGGGCGCTGACCCGGTTGGTCACTTCGAAGGCGGTGGGCCTGCACGCGGGGCGCGACTCCGGCTGCGGTCTCGGACGTTGCCGGTCCACGGCGGGCCGGCCGGGGCAGAGTCTAGCAGGCAAATCCTCGCAAGCAAGAACGAACGTTCACGATCGCTGCCGGTCCGTGCGTGGATCGTCAGTGGCGCAGCTGCGACTTGGACGATCCCGGCGGCGGAGTTGGTGGGGATCGGCGGTTCGGCGGGGGTCACGCTGGGGAGTGGCGACGCCGGGCGGTCCCAAGTTGCCTGCCAGTACCGCCCGGCGTCCACGTTGAGACGCACGACCCCACGGAGATGTAGCGCCGCGGTCCTGGTGGGTCGCCGGCGGCGTCGTCGGCGAGGCCGAATCGGCTCGGCCGTGCGCGCTTCGGCCCGGCCGTCGCGGGCACGGGGTCCTGTCTCAAATGTCGCCACCAGCCGCACTGCGGCAGATCTCGTGGCATTCCAGGTCCCTGACCTCCGTTCGCGGCGTTCGGCCACGCACGGATCGTCCGGCTCGGGCGATGCTCCCGGCGTCAAACCGGGCGAATCGGCGGTTACCTCGGCCGTAGTGCGTCGGTCAGCGACATTTGAGACAGCTGCTGCCAATTGCCGCTGTCAGCGGCCGTACGGTCGGTCGAATGCGCTGGATCGACGCCCGAGACGGAGCCGGGGCCTGGACTGAGCACGATTCTGCGCCGCGCCCCGGCCGGCCGCACCCAAGCTAGCCCGAAATCGGCCGGGATCCGACCATACGGCCGCTGACGGCGGCATTTGTCCGAAACTCGGGTGGGCCTCGCGGGACCAGTGCCCTGGCTGCGCCATCCGGGACCGCCGCGGACCGGGGCCCTCGCCGCGAGCCGCGCCCCTACAGGATCTTCGAGAGGAAGCTCTTCGTACGTTCCTGCTGGGGGTTCGTGAAGAAATGCTCGGGCGTGCCTTCCTCGATGATCAGGCCGTCGTCCATCATCACCATCCGGTCGGCAACCTCTCGGGCGAAGCCCATCTCGTGGCTGACCACGATCATCGTCATCCCCTCCCGGGCGAGCTCCTTCATCACCTCGAGGACCTCGCCGATCATCTCCGGATCGAGCGCACTGGTCGGCTCGTCGAAGAGCATCACCGCGGGCCGCATCGCGAGGGCCCGCGCGATCGCCACCCGCTGCTGCTGGCCGCCCGACAGCTGGCTCGGGTAGGCGTCCTCCTTGTGGGCCAGGCCCACCCGGGCGAGCAGCTTGCGGCCCATTTCGATTGCCTCGTCCGCGTCCATCCCGCGAACCTGGATCGGGGCCTCGATGATGTTGCCGAGGGCCGTCTTGTGGGGGAACAGGTTGAAACGCTGGAAGACCATCCCGATCTCCTGACGTTGCCGCGCGATGTTGCGCTCCTTGTCCGCGACGAGCTTGCCGTTCTGCTCGCGAAAGCCGATCAGGTGGCCGTTCACCATGATCCGGCCCTTCTGGATCTTCTCGAGGTGGTTGACGCAGCGGATGAAGGTCGTCTTGCCCGAGCCGGACGGGCCGCACACGACCACGACCTCGCGCTGCTTGACCGTCATCGAGACACCCTTGAGCACCTCGTTCCGGCCAAACCACTTGTGCAGGTCGGTGACCTCGACGACGTTGGCCGTCTCGGCCAGGGGCACGCCGCCGATCGCCTCGAGCAGGTTGGTCTCGTCGGGCTGGTTCATCATCGGCCGCCACTGACCAGCGAGACATCGTCGACCGGCCGCCGGAAGCCCATCACCCGGGATCGGAATCCCGGTCCGCCGCCGGCCGCTGCCCCCGGCGTGCCCTTGGCCAGCCGGCGCTCGATCCATGCCTGGATGAAGCCCCAGATGGTGGTCAGGAGCAGGTACCAGACGGCACAGGCCAGGTAGTACTCGAACGGCGTGAACGAGTTGCCCTGCTTGATGTTGAACGTGGAGTACAACTCGACAACGCTGAGGACGAAGAGCAGCGAGGTCGTCTTGAGCATGTTGTTGAACTCGTTGCCGAGGGGCGGAATGATCACCCGGGCGGCCTGCGGCAGGACGATCCGGCGCATCGCCTTGCCCGGCGTCATGCCGAGGGCCCGGGCTGCTTCCATCTGGCCCGGATCAACCGCCAGGATGCCGGCCCGCACGATCTCGGCCATGTAGGCGCCCTCGTTCAGGCCAAGGGCGAAAATCCCTGCCTGCACCGCCCCATCGATCGTGAGCGGCCCGATCGTAAGCTCAGGCCAGGTGTAGATCCGGGCAACGCTCAGGCCGTAGAAGAAGAAGACAAGCTGGACGATCAGGGGTGTTCCCCGGAAGAACCAGATGTAGATGTTGGCGAACCAGCGGATCGGGAGCGCCTTGGACATCTTGCCCAGGGCGGCAAAGATCCCCAGGATGACCCCGATCGCCTGGGCCGCGACCGAGATCACGACCGTCAGCAGCAGCCCGTTCAGGATCTGGTTGTCGGGTCGGAAGATCGAGTCGAAGAACAGGTTCCAGTGGTAGGGGTAGGGGGCCTTGGTCGAGGCCGAGCAGCCCGCCAGGGTGAGCGCAAGCACGACGAGCACCCCGACCGCGAGGGCGGACCGGGGTGCTCCCTTCGTACCGAGACGGTGGAACGCGGTCATCGGCCGAAACGTCTCTCCAGGGATGCCTTACTGGATCTTGTTGACCGTCATCATGTCGGCCGGGGTGAGGGCACCCGAGTCGACGGCGTACTTCTTGAGGATCGTCAGGTAGGTTCCATCGTTGGCCATCGAGACGAGCGCCTGCTGGACGGCATCGCGTAGGCCGGTGTTGCTCTTCAGCACGCTGATTCCGGCGAAGGCCGGCGCCAGCGGTGCGATTGGAGCAAGCACGAACTGGTCAGGGTGCTGGATGGTGTAGTAGGCGGCCGGTGGGGTATCGGCAAAGTAGGCGTCCACCTGGCCCGACTGAAGCGCCAGGAGCGCGTCGGAGTCCTTGCCGAATGACTTGGAGATGATCGCCGGCGATCCCTTCTTGGTGCAGGCCGGCGAGAGCGTCTTGGCCAGGTAGTCGACTTCGGTCGTGCCGGTCTCGGCGCCGACCTTCTTGCCGCACAGGTCGTCCGTGGACTTGATCCCGGCCGGGTTGCCGACCGCCACGACGAAGGATTGACCCGCCTCGAAGTAGGGGATCATGTCGACCTGCTTGACCCGCTCGGCGGTGATGTTCTGGTCGCTGATGATGATGTCGCACTTTCCGCCGATCAGGGCCGGAATGATCGTGTCGAAGACCGAGTTCTGGATGACCGCGGTCGCGCCGAGACGCTTGGCGATCTCCTGGCCGATCTCGATGTCCGAGCCGATCGGACTGGCGTTCGGATCGAAGTACTCAAGGGGCGGGTACGGGATATCCGAGCAGATCACGAGCTTGCCGTCGAAGGTCGTCGCGCCCGAGGGCAGGGCGATGGCGGACGGGGCCGGGGCCGTGCTCGCCGGCACACTGGGCGCGGTGCTCGGGGCGGTGCTGGCGACGCTGGGGGCCGCCGACGGCGTGACCGACGTCTCCGGGCTGGCCGTCGCTGCCGCGGTCGTACAGGCCGACAGGGTAATGGCAAGTGCCGCAACCGCAGTCACAGCAGTGCGCAACGTACGCATCGGGAATCTCCTCCACGAAATGAACAAACTCGACGCGGGAATGCGTCCCTGGGTGGGCCTCCAAAACCTCCGCCCTACCCGGAAGGGCTGCAGCGTATCACTGGGCTCAATGACGGGCCATCCCTGTCGTGTCGCCGCTGGCGCACCGGCGCTCTCCGCCGTAGGATCACCTACCTGCAGGTAGGAGATCAACGCTGACCGGACTCACCCTCGGGGCAGACCTCGGGATCTTCGTGATCAGTCTCGTTGCCGGGCTGATCGGGGCGCTGGCCGGGGTTGGTGGCGGCCTGTTCGTCATTCCCGCCCTGACCCTCGCCTTCGGCGTCGACATCCACCTGGCGATCGGGGCCAGCATCGTCGGCGTCATCGCCACGAGTTCGGGATCGGCGGCCGCCTACGTGCGCGACCGGATGACCGACCTTCACATCGGCATGTTCCTCGAGCTGGCCACCACCGCCGGCGCGATCAGCGGCGCGCTGCTCACCAGTCTGATTGCACCCGCGTTCCTGTTCGTCCTGCTCGGGCTGGTCCTCCTCGGATCGGCCGCCCTCCAGCTGGTCAGGCTCACCGACCAGCCGGCCGGGCCGGTCACGCCGTCACCCCTCGCCCGCCGCCTGCGCCTGTTCGGCTCGTATCCGGACCGCAACCAGGGCCGGACCGTGGCCTATGCAGCCCGCCGGATCCCGCTCGGCTTTGGGCTGATGGGCTGCGCGGGGCTCGTGTCCGGGCTGCTCGGGATCGGCTCGGGCGCGCTCAAGGTGGTGGCCATGGATACGGCAATGGGGCTACCGATCAAAGTCAGCTCGGCGACCAGCAACTTCATGATCGGGGTGACCGCGGCCGCATCGGCCGGGATCTACCTCAGCCGGGGTGACGTCGACCCACGGATCGCGGCGCCGGTCGCCCTGGGCGTCCTGGGCGGGGCCGTCCTCGGGGCCCGGATCCTGCCCCACCTGTCCAACCGGGCGGTCCGGCGCATCTTCGTGCCGGTCCTGGTCCTGGTCGGCCTCCAGACCCTGGCCCGCGGCTTCGGGCTCGTCTGATGACGGCCGAGCGGTTCCGGGCGTGGGTCTCGCGAATCCTGATCGCGGGCGTGGCGATCAGCGCGGGACTGATCGCCACCGGCTTCATTGGCGCCCTGCTCGTCGGCTGGACCGGGTCGTTGGTCGGAGCCGCCCAGGGAACATCCGACCCGACCGACTTCTCGAGCGTCGTGTCCGGCCTCGGCGCACTCCGGCCGATCGCGATCGCCCAGGCCGGGTTGCTAGCCCTGATCGCCACACCGGTCGCCCGCGTCGGGATATCGCTCGTTGCGTTCGTCCTTGAGCGCGATCGCCTCTACGCGGTCATCACGGCTGCAGTCCTGGGACTTCTCCTTCTCAGCCTGCTCGTGGTCCGCTGAGCCAGGGCCCAGGTCCTACGGCAGGACGAAGGGAAGGATGCCGATGCCCTTGGAGCGCGACTCGTGCATGGTGAGCTTGTACGACCCGGTGCCCGGAGCCGGGATCGGAAAGCACATCGCCTGGTCGCGCAGAGTTGCCTTGGGCGCCAGTGACCAGCCGGCCGTCGGGTTGCTGACCGCCGTGGTTCCGTCCGGGATGTTGATGTAGCCCTGGTCGATCTGGGCGTAGTTGAGCGTGTCGGCGTTGGTGGCCTGGCCAAAGAGCACGATCGAGACCTGGTCCTTGTTAATGACTCCGTACTTGAACCGCTCGGGATAGCCGCTGCACGAGGCCGGCACGAGCAGGGAGCGCGAGATCGTGAACGTCACGAACTTGCCCATCTTCAACGCGCCCTTGATCGCCAGGGTCGTCGGCTGCTCGGAGGTGGCCGGAGTGCCGTTCAAGGGGACGAGCGCCTGGTGCTCGCTGGGCTGGCCAAAGGTGAGCACCGCGTCGTCCACGACAAAATCGGCCGGCGGCTGGAGCTGGATCTGGGCGCTCGCTGTCGCACCGACCGGGATCGGACCCTGGCTGACGTAGCCGGGCAGGAACTGCCCGTTCCAGACGATCTTGACCCCATTGCTGAGTGAGCTCGCATCGACCTGCTGCGTGCTCGTGTTCTTGAAGGTCGCATTGATGTTCAGGTTGTGCTTGCGGGGATCGTAGGTACCGCCCGTGACACTGATCTCATAGCCGCTCCACCAGACTTGCGAGTTGAGGGTGAACGCGGACGGGGTCGGGACCGGTGTCGGGGTGGGGCTGGGGGACGGGCTGGGTTTGACCGATGGGCTCGGGCTGGGCGAGGCCGATGCCGACGGGCTCGGGGAGGCCGTGTCGCTGGCCGAGGGTGCGACACTCGAGGTTGTGGCCGGTGACCCGGAGCACGCGCTCACGAGCATGGTCAGCGAAATCAGGCCAATGACGGCGGAGTTCGCCAGCGGACGACGGGTGGACATTGGGCAGTCCCTTCTCGACGATGTTGGCAGTTGGACGGCTGGTACGGCCAAGATCGGACGTCGCCACAGGATACGCGGCCCGTTGCCCCCTGGACACCCATCCGGAGTGCCCTCGGTGAGGATCAGGCGGCGTACTTCCGGTCGATCCAGACCAGGGCAACCGTGAAGAACGTCGCGGCGGCGGCCACGATTGGCGCAAGGAGGCCGCCACCGCCGACGAAGATCGCCCGCCAGGCACTCGCGGCGCCGACCGCATTGAAGGCGATCGCGGCCATGTTCTGGAGGCGGATCGGGCTGTAGCCGGGCGCCATCAGGCTGGCGATCCCGGCCGTCGCGTAGCCGAGACAGGCGGCGCCGGCGACGCGGTACACCCAGGCATTGGCGCCGATCAGCCCGAACACGCTGGCGAACAGGCCGGGCACGAGCAGTGGCAGCAGGCCGAATGTGCCGGCCGACACCACGGCCAGGGCCAGGACGGCCCGGGCAGGCGTACCCAGTGGTCGCCCGGGATTGATCGCCGGCCCTTTGTCGCGCCGAAGCCAGTACGCCGCGACCAGGCTGAACGCCGCCCCGGCAACGATCACCGCGACGATCACGGGCTGCCGGCCGCCTCGGCCGAACTCCCACAGGCTGGCGGCCAGGGCACCGAGGGTGAAGGTCAGGGTCGCGATCGCCGGGATGCGAAGGTGGCGCCAACCGTCTCGGGCGGCGAGGGCTACGACCGGAGCCACCAGGTAGCCGATCGTCGCGGCCCCGCCCAGCCGATAGATCAGCGGGTCGGTTCCGGAGAAGCCGATCGCCGGCGCATAGGTACTGAGCAAGGCGATCGGCGCCAGTCCAAAGACGAGCGCCGCCACGGCCTGGACGACCAGCGTGAGCCGGAACGGCAGCGTGAACGCCTGGTCGGTGCTACCTGTTGTGGTGGTCATCTCGGTCGCTCCCAACTCCCTCGTGTTCGTGCTCGCGCTCGTGCTCGTGCTCGTCTTCGTGCTCGTCCGGCTCGCCGCCCCAGAACGCAACGGGCACCTGCGGGTTGCGATTGACCATCAGCCGGAAGATGTCGGGCCGGGCGTAGTGTCCGGTGATATCGAGGTCGAACTTTCCGCGCACGATCTGGTCCAGGTCGAGGTCGGCCGTGATCACCGTCTCGGCGCCCCGGGCAGGTCCGGCCAGGACCTGGCCGAGCGGGTCGATGATGCAGCTCCCGCCGGCCATCATCACCGCCTGGGCCGGCTTCTCGACCGGGTAGTCGGCGGGGTAGTCGGAGCGCACGGCGTACTGCGTCGCCGACAGGACGAAGCAGCGGCCCTCGACGGCGATGTGGCGCATCGTCGGCAGCCACGTCTCGCGGTCATCGGCGGTCGGCACGCAGTACAGCTCGATACCCTGCCCGTACATCGCGAGGCGCAGCTGGGGCATGTAGTTCTCCCAGCAGATGACGGCCCCCAGGCGACCGAGCGGCGTCGGCAGCACGGTCAGGGTTGAACCGTCGCCGAAGCCCCAGATCAGGCGCTCCATGGCCGTTGGCATCAGCTTGCGATGCTTGCCCAGCAAGTCGCCATCCGGGCCGAAGAAGAGGGCCGAGCAGTACAGGGTGCCAGGCGTCCGTTCGATCACCCCGATGACGAGGTGAACCCCGTGAGCACGGGCGATCTGCCCGAGTCGCCAGGTCGCCGGCCCGGGTACATCGACACTGCTGTCGTAGTAGCGGCGGAACCATTCGCGGCCTTCGGCACTCCTCGAGCCGACCACGGCGCCGAAGTCGGCTCCCTTTGGATAGCCCGGCACGAATGCCTCGGGAAAGACCACGAGCTCGGCACCCGTCCCGGCCGCCTCGGCCGTCCAGTGCTCGACCTTGTCGAGTGTCGCCTCGCGCTCGAACGCAACCGAGGCTGCCTGGACCACGGCTGCCCGCACGATCAACACGCTCTCCCTTGCCAACGACAACGACAGCCCCGGTATTGTGCTCCGGGCTCCGTCTCGATTTCAGCCGGCTGACTGCACGCTCAACGATCAGGCGTCGGCAGCGCTCAACAGGTTGGGTATGACGAAGATGAGCGGGAGGACCGCAATGACCAGCAGTGCGACCGGCAACCAGGCAAATGCCAGCAGCGCGGCGGCGGCGTCGAGGCCCGTGCCCAGCCAGCTGCGGGCGGCCGATGGTTCATTGAAGGCAAGGTCCCGACGACCCTGATATCGTTGCCTAGTCAACCACAATCTTCTGAGGCCGCAGCCATGTCGATACCCGTTCCACCCGAGCTGCTCGACCTGTTCGACGAGCCCGCTCTCGGCCACATCTCATACACCAGCGATAGCGGCCAGATCATCACCTTCCCGCTGTGGGTCGACCACGATGGTGGACAGGTCCTCGCCAGTTCACCCGTCGGCTCCAAGAAGGGCCAGGCGGTCCGTGAGCGGCCCCAGGTCGGGGTCTCGATCGTGAGCACCAAGACCCCCTGGCGCTGGCTGTCGATCAGTGGACGCGTCGTCCAGATCCGGCCGGACGAGGAACTCGCGTTCATCGACAAGATGTCGCACAAGTACCTCGGGCAGGCGTACGAGCGCCGGACGCCCCGTGAGGTGTTCGTCATCGAGATCGACCGAGTCGGGCACTCCGGGACATGGGGGTCGTGATCGATCCGCCGCCCGCCGCCGCTGAGACGCTTCGGACCCTCCGACGCTTGCGAAGCATCCGCCAGTTCGGGCCGGACCCGATCCCCGACCAGGCGCTGGCCGCGATCCTCGACGTCGCCCGCTGGACGGGCAGCGGCATGAACCGCCAGCCGTGGACGTTTGTCGTGGTCCGCGAACGGGCGACGCTGCGGGCCATCGCCGAGGCCTCGCCCAATGCCGGCCACGTCGCCGGCGCAGCGGCGGCCATCATCCTGGCCATGCCCGGAGAATCCACGAGGATCGATACGTTCGACGAGGGACGTGCGGCCGAGCGGATCCTCGTCGCGGCATCGGCCCTGGGACTGGCGTCTGCGCTCGGTTGGGTCGTTCCGGGAGCGGCGGCCCGGGTCAAATCCCTGCTCGAGGTTCCCGACGATCGGACGCTTCGAACCCTCGTCTCGCTCGGCTACCCGACGGTGGCCGCCGACCAACCCCGATCGGAGCCAGGCACCGCGCGGTACCCCCTGAACGAGCTCGTGCGGTACGAGAAGTTCAGTTGATCCTCGAGGCGTCACCGGGCGAACGAGTGGCCGCCGCGGCAGCGGTCAGGGCGGTTACCGGCCTCGACCGAGTATCCTGCGACTGCTGAATCCGATCGACGGGGCGTAGCGAAGTTTGGCATCGCGCGTGCTTTGGGAGCCACCGGGCGGTAAGCGGTCAAGCGAGCTGGGTATTGGGCACGGCAGGAGGAGCGGAGAAGCAGCCGATTATCCTGCGATTTACGACCTCAGGCTGCCCATTGGCCCTTGGTCCAGAAGCGTCGCGCCAGCCGAGTGGAACCCGTCGACGTTGACAAAGTGTGTGGATAGCCCCTCTTGACAGTCGCTCTGTGGGCGGTTGTATGGTTCGAACTGCGCGACGCCGGGGGGAACCGGCGCACGAGAGATCTCGTGGGGAGGACTGGCGGTCATTCGTCGTTTTCTGCGGAGACGCGTGTCGGCGCTCAGGCCCATGTTGCGGCGCGCAACCAGGTGACCCCGAGCCGCTCGTTGGCTTGGCGTCTGTCCCGGAAGGCTGTCGGGGTCGCCGTGACGTTCGGCATGTTGGCAGCACTAGTTGACGCGGGAGTTGTGAGCGCCCTCGCATACGACGGCACCAACCCCGCTACTACCGCCTGCGGGAACGGGAGCCAGCCCATCTACACGCTCGGGTCGCGGGTACCTCCGGGCTCCGAGGGAGTCCCGACGCCCATCTACTACGGCAACCTCAAAATCGGGACAGTCGAGATCCGTCATTCGGCGTACTGCGCGACGGTGTGGTCCCGGGTCACGAATCTCACGGGTTCGTCGGTTCAGGTCCACGAAACAATCGTGCTGTATTCCGATAGCAACGGTAGTGGCCGAACCGAATACCAATATCCCACGACGGACACGGTGGCCGCTGGCGGCACGGGCTACAGCAACCAGTATCGCGACCGACCGAGCTTCTCTGCGAAAGGCGGTATCTACTACGCCGGCGCATGGCGGTGGTCCGAGACCGTCCGTTCGATCGCCTGGGCGCAGTACGCCGGACAGTTCCCGAACACTCCGTTCGGTTGCAACCACACCTCCAGTTACCCCTGCCAGAGATGGCCGACGCTCTCATCTGGATTGAGCGCAACATTCCATTACTACCTTGATTACAGCCTGAGCGTGATGCCGCACGGTCCCGGGACGACGATAGATGTTGAGCCCGACCTCATCTACATGTTTGGTCGGTTCAACTCGGTCGCGGCTTCCAACCCGTTCTTCTACTCGTCGTCGGCACCGGCGGCGGACGTGGACATCTATTCATACTACGAGGTCAACATATACGCCCGTGGTGCTGGGTACGCGGTGGCACCCAGCGACTATTACTCGTGGGGAGAGGTCAAACTCAGTACCTGGCCCAATTGGGCTTCGCCCAGTGATCGCTCAGTCATGTGCCAGGAATTTGATCACCTCATGGGTCTCAATCACGTCGAAGCGACGGATTCCTTAGGGATCGAGAACGTCGGGTCGAAGGCTACGTGCGTCGGGGCGAACATTCCGACGGGCCCGTCCATCGATGACGTAAGTGCTCTCAATGCTGCCTATGGCGGATCAGTGCCGTGAGGTTCATCAACGGGAGCGGAGCGGCTGCGCGCACCGCGGGTATATGCGCCACGTTCATTCTCCTTGCCGGGTGTGTCACGGCGGGCTCGGTGTCCGCGCCGCCGGATGCCTCAACAGAGCTTTCTGCCCCGCCCGAGTCGACCTCGCCATCTACCGCCCCGACCTCCGATCCAACCGGGAACTGCGGGTCGGCAAACATTTCGGTCGACTACGTGCCGTACACGGTTGCCTCGCTGGCCAATTCGGGGTGGACGTTCGCCGAGGCCGAGGTCACCTCGTTCGAGCCGGCTGTCTTCAACACCGTGGACGGAACGACGCCGAGTGGGTTCATGGTCAAACCAGGCCCTGGTGAACCCCACTCCGACGGCAAGATTTTCACCCCGGTCGATGTGCAGGTCGATCGCGTCATCAGCGGGCGGACCAAGCCCAGCGTCGACCGCTTCCTTATCGAGGGCGGGACCGTCGGCTGCTATACGACTCGCGTCGACGTCTCGCCCGTGATTCAGAAAGGTGCGCGGTACGTCTTCGTCCTGGCGGACGCCCTTGATGCGACCGGCAAGAGCATCCTTAATTCTCAGGAGGCGAAGTTCGCGTGGCCAGTGGACGCCTCAGGGACCGTAGCTACACCCGACGGTCCAGAGTCCATCGACTCGCTGTCTGGGATCGTTGCCAAGGCATCGGCTGTCCCCCAGGCATCTGCTGTCCCGAATCAATGAGCTGCGCGGCATATGTCGCCTTCCCCTAGGAGCTAGCTTGTAGGTTCGTCCAACGGCAGCACAGCGCTCCGTTCTGCATGAGGACATCGCGACAACCCGCTCACGGCGGCGGAACTGTAGGGGTCGACGCGAGACGTCCTAGGTGCCGAAGGTCCGCGAGCTCGGAGCGACGAATGCCTTAGTCTTAGAGCCTGTGAACGAACTCGCTTGACTCGCGCCGGCCAAGCGGTATCGTGATACTCGTGAGTAGCATGGTCATCTCACCTCCGCGCCGGGCGAGGATAGCGGGGGGAGGCGTCGGTCTCGCGTTCGGCGGTCTGGCGATGGGTGCCAGCCTCCTCTCCGGCGATCCGACCGACTGGAGCCGCGGCCTCGGCTGGCTCGTCCTCGTCGTCGCCCCGCCCATCGGCGCGCTGCTGGCCCCGAGGGCGTCCGAGCCTGGCGCGAGGCCGGCCGTCGTCGCGGCGCTCTGGACGACTGCGCTGGCGCTGCCGGCCGGCGCGCTGCTCTACGCCCTGGCGCTCGGGCTGACGACCGGACGGACCGGGGCCGAGTTGGTCGTCAGCGCGCTCGGGACGACGGCCGTCGGCCTCGTTCTCGGGGGCGTCCCGCTCGGCATCATGACGTTCGCCGCCGCGAGCCTGGCGGTCGCCCTGGTCCGGGCGATCCTGTTCGGACCGAGTGGGGCGGCGCGGTCCTACGCAGGCTCGGCCCGGAGCCGCGCGAACAGGTAGCCGAGCGCGGCGACTTCGAGCTACGCGCGGGCGCTCTCGGGTGTGCCCTCGTAGCAGCGCGACAGCCGCCGCCAGCGTCCGAGCCGTGCGAAGGCGTGTTCCACCCGGTAGAGCGGTGCGATCGGCGTGAAGCCGACGGTCCCCTTCGGCGGTGCCTTGATGTCGAGCCTGATGCCCTTCTTGTTCGCCATCTTGCCGAGGCCGCGATAGCCCCGGTCCGCGACGACCGCCTTGACCGTGCCAAGGGCGGGGAGGGTGGTGTCGAGCAGCCGGCGGCCCGCGCTGACGTCGTGCGGGCGGGCCGACTCGACCGAGACGGCGAGCGGAAGCCCGAGGATGTCGATGACCACGCTGCACTTGGCCCCGTTGGTCCGCCCGCCGCGACCGCCCTTCTCGTGGAAGGTCGGCCCCGCCCGACCGCCGCGCACGGTCTGGCCGTCGATCATGACCATCGAGGGCGTCGCGGTGCGACCGTGGCGCTTGCGGATCGTCTCGGCGATCTTCTCCATCGCCCTCGCCCAGACGCCGCTCGCGCGCCATCGCCGCCACTGCTGCCAGACGGCCTCCCAGGCCGGGTAGCACGCCGGAAGGTATCGCCACTGGCAGCCGGTCCGGGCGATGAACAGGATCGCCTCGACCATCTCGCGCCGCGAGTAGGTCGCAGGGCGGCCCTCACGCCCGGTCGGGTCGAACAGGTCCTGGACCATTGCCCACTCGGTGCTGTCCAACTCGATCATAGACGCCATCGCGCCGATGCTGACACCAGCCGATGACAGGTTCTATGGCACGAATGGGCCAGATCGTGCGACCGAGTTCATTCACAGGCTCTGAGCTGAGTCGCAGGGCGTCACGTACCAGCCAACCGACTTCACGACGGACGAGCGGATCTACCGCATTCAGATGCGATGGGGGACCTACAAGGAGGTCTGCCAAAGCAGATCCGGTCCGTACATTC